>DATALK010000407.1:0-1678 GCA_036261085.1 Phototrophicaceae bacterium
ACGAGCGTGATCCATCTTCGCCACTGACTTAATCACCGCCGTTGGCCCGCAGCGATCCGCGCCCTGTACCGGCGAAATGCCTTCGGAGAGCGGCGTCCCCGCGCGGCGGCCATCCGGCGTGGCCCCGATGACCGAGCCAAAATAGACGTGGCAGGTCGTCGGCAGCAGATCAATCGCGTACTTGCCCCCTTTGGTATTGGGGCGGCCATCAATCGCGCCGAAATAGGACTCGAATAAGCGCACCATCACCGCGTCCGCCGCATCATCGTCGTTGCCGAATTTGGGCGTTTTGTTCAGCAGCAGCAGGCGTTCGCGTTCATGGCCCGCAAAATTAGCCGCCAGGATTGCCAGCAGTTGTGGCAGCGTCAGCGTGTGCTGGTCAAAAACGTGATGTTTAATAGCGACCATCGCATCGGTAATCGTTCCCAATCCCACGCCCTGAATATAGCTGGTGTTGTAGCGCGCCCCGCCGTCGTGATAATCCCGGCCTTTAGCGATACAGTCATCAATCAGCAGCGACAGGAAGGGCGCAGGCAGGTATTCCGCATACAACCGTTCAATAACGTTGTTCCCGCGAATTTTGATGTCAATGAAGTACTGGAGCTGCTTTTCATAAGCGGCGAACAGGTCATCAAAGGTCTGGAACCCCGCCGGGTCGCCGGTTTGCAGACCCAACTGCTTACCGGTGCGTGGGTCAAGGCCGTTGTTCAGCGTGATTTCCAGCACTTTGGGCAGGTTAAAGTAGCCAGTCAGGTTGTAATTTTCCTTGCCAAACGCGCCGGTTTCGACACACCCACTCGTCCCGCCGCAGCGCGCATCCACCACTGATTTTCCCTGCTGGATGAGTTCCTGCACGATCAAATCGGTGTTAAAAATGGACGGCTGGCCGAAGCCCGTGCGAATAATTTTGGCCGCGCGTTTAATGAAACGATCTGGGTTTTTCTTGCTGACCTGAATAGACGAACTCGGCTGCAACAACCGCATATCCTCAATCACATCCAGCATCAGGAAAGTCAAGTCGTTCACCGCGTCAGCGCCGTCCGGCTTGACACCGCCCATATTGATTTGCGCGAAGTCGGTATAAGTGTTGCTCTCCTCGGCGGTGATACCCACTTTTGGCGGCGCGGGCTGGTTATTGAACTTCACCCAGAAACATTGCAGCAGTTCTTCGGCAGCCTCATGTGTCAGCGTTCCCGCTGCCAGACCCGCCTGATAGAAGGGATTAAGATGCTGGTCAAGTTTGCCAGGGCAAAAGGCGTCCCAGGGATTCATTTCAGTGGTGACACCCAGATGCACAAACCAGTAATATTGCAGCGCTTCCCAGAAATCGCGCGGCGCGTGGGCTGGAACGTGTATACACACCGCCGCGATGCGCTCTAATTCCGCTTTACGTTGTGAGTCGGTTTCCTGCGCGGCCAGTTCTTGCGCTTTTTGCGCATGGCGTTCGGCAAAATGAATAATTGCCGCCGCCGTAATCCGCATCGCCTTCAACTGCTCCTGCCTGCGGTAGGCGTCCCGATCCGTCAAATAATCCAGCGCGGCCAACGCCTCATCAATGGCGGCGATAAAATCCAGCATTCCACGCCGGTAGATTTTGTCGTCCAGCACCGTATGCCCCGGCGAACGCTGCTCCATAAACTCGGTAAAAATCCCGGCTTCGTAAGCGGCTTGCCATTCG
>DATALK010000188.1:0-3494 GCA_036261085.1 Phototrophicaceae bacterium
TGGCCGAACTGGAACGCTCGCTGAATGCCGGGGCTACCGGTGAACAGATCATCTGTAGTAATCCAATAAAAAATCCCGTTTTCCTGGAACGCATGTACCGGGAAGGCGTTTATGCGATGACCGTTGACTCCACCTTTGAAGTGGAAAAGGTCGCGCAGTATGCTCCGGGCAGCCGGGTCTATGTGCGTTTGGCGGTAGACAATACCGGCAGCGTCCTCCCCCTGGCCGGAAAGTTTGGCGTGGATGGCGACGAAGCGCTGGCGTTATTTGACCTGGCGCGCGACCTGGGCTTGCAGCCAATTGGTCTGTCGTTCCATGTCGGTTCCCAGTGTTTATCGGTTAAAAATTGGGTCAATGCCATTCGGGCGTGCGGCGAAGTCTGGCAGGCGGCAACGGCGCGCGGCCATCGGTTGCACTTCCTGGACGTTGGCGGCGGTTTCCCGGCGGGGAACTATCACACCGCCAGTATTCCCACGCTGGAAGAAATCGGCCCGGCGGTTATGGCGGCGGTGGAACAGTACATTCCGCGTGAAGATTTGACCATGTTGGTCTTGGAACCGGGGCGCGGTCTGGTCGGCGAGTCGGGGCGGCTGCTGGTCTCGGTGGTTGGCAAAACCGAGTCCATCAGGACGTTCATCGGCGTTTCGGGTCTCCTTATTCAATTATCTCAAAGTTACGGGAAGTGTTTGGTTACTCACACTACTGATTCTAGTACAAAACTGTCAAAAACAATATGGCGAATTCTCTGAATTTTCCGTTAAAAATGATATGTCTCTTTTAAATTCATCGGCCTCTCATGTTGGTTGCAGATCACTCAGTTCTCATCTTCCCGTAGCGGCGAAATAATCATTACACAATAGGTTAACCAATCTGAACAAACAAGCGTGTTTTTTGAGTCAGAATATGCGCGGCAGTCATTCAGCGAAAAATCTTAGTTTAAACTGCGGGTCAGGCGATCTTGGGGAATTAGAGCCTTCTCACGCCGCTATCACGGTCAGGGAACCACCGTGCAGGTCTATCTGCCGCGCGAACACTGGATTAAACGCTGACCAAATGGGGCCGGTAGCGGCAAACCGCACCAGCCCCATTCCATACTTAAAATCTACAATTAGGGCACATCTACCGTAAACGCTTCTGGGCTGCTCCACGCCCCAATGCGCCCTGGAGCTACCGCCCGCACCCGCCAGTAATACACACCATCGGTTAGCGACTGCGGCGGCTGAACGATGGCTGAGGTAACGTTGCCAGTAAGCGTCGTTGTGTAGCTGACCGGCGCGATAAATTGTTTATCCGTATCTACCACCAGTTCGTACCCTGTCGCCCAACGGACAGCGCCCCAGGTCAGCGTGGGCGTCCCTGTCGTGACCAGATTCAGCTCCGGCGCGGCGTTCGCTGGCGCGGTGATCGTGACGCTCCAAACCAGACTCCAGCCTTCATCGCCACTGCCGCTGGCGCGCACGCGCCAGTAGTAAGTGTCATAAAGTAAAGGCGACGCCGGGATATAGCTGTTACTGGATACGGTCACGCTTTGAGTCGGCGGATTATCGCGCCCAAGCTGAATCTCGTAACCAGTAACGTCAGGCACGACCTCCCATTGAAAGGTCGGCTGACGATTTGCCATTGCAGTATTGTCGGTGGGCTGAAGCAAAATTGGCGTCGGTATAACCGGTATCCCCGACACTACCGGAACACAGGCGGAAAACTCGGAAGTACTGCCATCTGGAGCGGTAGCCGTTGCGGTGATAAATTTACCCGCCGCTACCGTCACTGGTAACGTCAGGTTAAACGGAGTATCACCACTCGCGCTGATCGTTACATTGGTGTTTCCTAGCGGCGTTTGCCCTTCACCGTAACCAGATACATCACACTCGTCGTTGGCATAAAAGTCGAGGCGATATGCAGTGGCGGCTGGCACAGTATCCAGTGTCCCGCTGACCACCAGATTACTGGCTTGGGTTTCGGCGCTGGTCAGCATCGGGAAGTTTTGTAAATTATTCGGCCCAGTGTCGGCATCGCCTGCATCATTAAGCGTCGTACCTTCCGGCAGCAGATCAATACCAGGGCCGTAGTCGGGTAACGTGGCGTGCTGGTTGCCATAAATCGCGTTGCCGGTGATGGTAACACCTTGAGTGAAACTGCCGCCAACACCAATCCCAGGGCCAAGAATGGAAGCAATGGTATTGCCCTCAATAATTGTGGAAGTTATCGGATTCGCTTGATCTCCCCCAATATCAAGGCCAACGAGTGTGCTATTAAATGGCGAACCATCGGCAGCGACACCAATAAAGTTTCCGACAATCCGGTTGTTATTTCCGCTAATCGAAAGCCCAATAGTATGGTTGCCGGAGATGATATTGCGGCCTGCGGGAGTTCCATCTCCGATAAAATTGGCATCGCTCCCGTCAATATCAATTCCACTGGCATTGGGTACAGCGGCATTCCCCTGAATATTTGTACCCAGATAGTTTCCCAGGATACTGTTCCCGCCGCCTTGTGAGAGCCAAATCGCCGCACTACCCCACCCATTGATGACCAGTCCACGAATCGTACTGTTCCCGGCACGCACCATTAAGCCCCAGGGATAGTAGCCGTCAACCTGACTGCCGTTTAACTCGACTATCGGCTTCCCGGCATAACCGGGTTGGGATGTGCCATCAATGATGACGGGGTCAGTAATATCCGGCAGCAGCGAAGTCGGCTTAATGCTGAACGGCCCGCTGCCGGGGAGGTTGAATGCAATAGTTTCTTTAATTCCACCGGTAGCATCGGCCGCTGCAATGGCTTCCGCGAGGGTGCAGTGATCCATCGTGCAGATGACTTCGCCGTGATCATCGGTTGTGTTCACATTCAGAGTTAATCCAGTTCGAACACTAATGCAGGCAGAAAACTCCGACGTGCTGCCGTCCGGGGCGGTAGCCGTCGCGGTGATAAACTTGCTAGCAGTTACCGTAACCGGCAGCGTCAGGTTAAACGGTGTGTCCCCGATTCCGCTGACCGTCACATTGGCGCTGCCCAGCGGCGTTTGCCCTTCGCCGTAGCCGGACACATCACACTCGTCGTTGGCGTAAACGTCCAGGCGGTAAGCGGTAGTGGACGGAACAGTATCCAGTCTCCCGCTGACAGTCACGGTTCCCGCTGCCCAATAAGCGCTGGTCAGCACTGGGAAGTTTTGCAGGTTATTCGCGCCGGTGTCGGCATCGCCAGGGTCATTGAGCGATACGCTGTCAGTAGGAGACAATTCAATACCCAGGCCACCAGCGGGATTAGTCGGATTGTTATTGGCAAAAATCGAGTTGCCGGTAATGGTATTACCCCAGGTATTGCCATCAACATCCAACAAACCGATCCCAACACCACCGTTATGCGCGATGATATTGCCCTGGTCTACTGTCCCGCCAACCTGGTTTTGTGTGGTTGGTGCTGAGACAGAACCAGCCATCGTAAGGCCGCCCCCGGTGTTCGGAATGGGCTGTGTGCCGGAATAATCCGTGCCA
>DATALK010000191.1:0-3237 GCA_036261085.1 Phototrophicaceae bacterium
GAACACAACGGCACCGGAACGGGGCCAACGCCGCTGCCGCCGGGACAGCTTTTACCGGCGGATCAGATTAAAGGGCGGCTGACCCTGCGTGAAGTCAGCGAACAGTGTGGGGTGGATTTAGCGGCGCTGCTGGCCGGATTAAATTTACCAGCGGATATCAATGTCAATACACAGTTGAAGACGCTGGTTGAAACGGGCGTCATTGACGAAGTGTCCCAGGTTCAGGCAGTGGTGGGTGCGTTGCAGGCCAATTCATAGCGTAAAATAGATTAAAATCGGCGGTTATCAGGGAAGCGGAATTTATGGCGCAGCGGGTGTTAGTGGTCGACGATGATTCCAATATTGTGCGATTGGTGCGTTCGTATCTGGAACAGGCCGGACTGACGGTGCTGACCGCCACCGATGGTGACACCGCCATGCACGCCATTCGCCGCGAACGCCCGGATTTAATCGTGCTGGATTTGATGCTGCCGGGACACGATGGCTGGGAAATCACCCAATGGCTGCGCGCCGACCCCCCATTTAGCCGACATTCCTATTTTGATGCTGACGGCCAGAGTGGAAGATACCGACAAAATTCACGGTCTGGAACTAGGCGCGGACGATTATCTGACCAAGCCGTTTAATCCGCTGGAAGTGGTCGCGCGGGTGAAAGCGATTCTCCGCCGGGCGCGCGGCAGCCTGCAACCCGCCCATGTGCTGGCAAGCGGCAGCCTGCGGCTGGATTTGGATCAGCACACGCTGCTGCTGGACAGTCAGCCAGTAGACCTGACGCGCACTGAATTTGCCATCCTCAAGGCGTTGATGTCCCAACCGAACTACGCTTTCACCCGTGAAGAACTGGTCGAACGCGCGTTAGGGTATGCTTATGACGGGCTGGAACGTACCCTCGACAGCCACATCAAAAACCTGCGCAAAAAGATTGAGGCCGACCCCGGCGAACCCCAGTACATTGAAACGGTGTTTGGCGTGGGCTACCGTTTCCGCGAGGAGCAGCCGTGAACCGTTTATGGGTGCGTTTAACGTTAGCCTTTGTGGCGGTGACGTTGATTACGATTCTGGTCGCCTCGGTACTGGCGGGGTTGGGCGTGGATGTGGAATTTCGCCGGTATCTGGCAGAACAGAGCGGCCTCCCCGAAACCACGACACCGGCCACTTTGGAGCCGCGTGAGATGGGCAGCAGCGCGGGACGGGGGATGGGCCAGATGCGCGGTGCGATGAATGGTATGATGTCCGCCGCTGGGACGAACTTCCTCAACCGGCTGTACAGTCTGCTGGCGGTCACGGCGCTGGTCGCCGGGGGCATTGGCGCGGTGACGGGGTTGATTATCAGCCGGACGATGGCCGCGCCGCTGGCGCAGCTCGCTAAAACCGCTCAGGGCTTTACCGCGCATGATTGGGAACGCCGCGCGCCGACCCAGGGAGCGCGCGAAATTGCCGATGTGGCCCGCGCCTTTAATACGCTGGCCGATGAAATTCAACGCGCCGAAACCCTGCGCCGGAATCTGATGGCCGACATTGCCCACGAACTGCGCACGCCGTTAACCGTCATGCAGGGCAACCTGCGCGCGCTGCTGGATGGCGTTTATCCGCTGGAACTGCGCGAAATTGCGACCTTATACGATGAAACGCGGTTATTAAGCCGTTTAGTGGCGGATTTGCGCGAACTGGCGCTGGCCGAAGCTGGTCAACTCCCGCTCCGGTTACAGGCGGTTGAGATTGTGCCCGCGATTCAGCAGGCGGTTGAGCCGTTTATCGTGGCGGCGGAAGCCCAGGAAACGACGATTGTGACCGACCTGCCCGCGCTGCCGCCGGTTCAGGCCGACCCGGATCGGCTGGCGCAGGTGATGAATAACCTGTTGGGGAACGCCCTGCGGCATACTGCCGGTGGACGGATTACCGTTTCTGGCGAACGGCAGGCTAACTTTGTCCGCATCACCGTCAGTGATACCGGCGATGGCATTCCCGCCGCCGAACTGCCGTTTATCTTCGAGCGTTTTTACCGGGGTGATGATTCCCGCAGCGGCAGCACCGGTCTGGGATTAGCAATTGCCAAAGCCTGGGTTGAGGCTCTGGGCGGCCAGATCGGTGTAGATAGCGCCACCGGTCAGGGCAGCCGCTTCTGGTTCACGGTGAAAGTGGCAGGAGTTACCCTTAAGCCTTAATTCTTTTCTCTCACCCCCGCTTCATTTTCTCTATTTTTTGTCCCCCAATTATGCAGGGTGTTTTTATGGATTTCGGGTGGATAATAGAAAGTGGTGTAACTCGCCCACTCACCACCAACTCAGCAACCCCGCACCGTGCGTCGTCGTGGTTGTTTTTTGTTGGCTGTGGACGAGCCACCAGGTGTCTATTTAGGGTGGTTGGTTGGGAGCACACTCACGCCGTTCTCCGGCGTGAGCATGAGGGAGGAATAATCTCATGCCCGCACTAATTATTTTTGTTGGCGTTCTTCTCGTTTTGATTCTGGCAGTATATGTCAGCTTCGTGAATATCAGCGCCCGCGAAGTTGGTATTCTGGTCAAGCGCTGGTCTTCAAGTTCGCTACCCGAAGGCCGGTTGATCGCGCTGAACGGGGAAGCCGGTTATCAGGCGGATACGCTGCCCCCCGGAATGTACTTTTTCAAGTTCTGGCCCTGGCTCTACAGCGTGCGCAAAGTGCCGATAACGGTCATTCCGCAGGGTGAAATTGGGTTAGTGGTGGCCGCTGATGGCGCGCCGATTCCGTCCGAACGCATCCTGGCGCGGATGGTGGAATGTGAAAAGTTCCAGGACGCACGCAAGTTCCTGATGAACGGGGGCGAAAAAGGCCGCCAACTGGGCATCCTCACGGCGGGCGCGTACCGCATCAACATCGCCCTGTTCACCGTTATTACCCGCGCCAACGCGCAGCAGCAAGGCATGAATCCGAATGATTTGCTGGTGCATGAGATTGAGTCGGATATGGTGGGCATTGTCACCACCCAGGACGGCGCGCCGATTGATGAAGGCGAAATTGCCGGGTTGTACATTCCCAATCATGACAATTTCCAGAACTCACAGGCGTTTCTGGAAGCGGGTGGGCGGCGTGGTTTGCAGGAGCAGGTCTTGCTCTCCGGCTCGTGGAACCTCAACCCCTGGTTTGTTCAGGTAGAAGAAGTCCCCATGACTCAGATTCCCATCGGTTATGTGGGGGTAGTCATTTCCTTCGTCGGCAAGGCCCACATTGATGTTTCCGGCACGGAATTCAAACATGGC
>DATALK010000193.1:0-1875 GCA_036261085.1 Phototrophicaceae bacterium
ATGTTTTTGTTCTCGACGCTAACAATCAATGTGGCCGCCCGGAAGAATGGGATTATTATCTGCATACCTATTTCCCTACGGGGCTAACTTTTGCCAACCATCCGGGCACGGCACGCCGGGTCTGGCATGTCGTCAGCCATGTTACCCCCAACGCAGCGCAGCAGCGCGAAGTCGCGGCGGGACGGATTAGCCAGCAGTTTATCGGCCCGCCCGGCTGCCAGTTCCGGCTGTACGAGGCCCCCCCCCGACCCCACCGGCGTCTTATTTGAGAACGGCCTGCGTTTTCACGGCGCGGAGGTGATCGAAAACGGCCTACCCTGGATGGGGCCGCCGGTCAAACGAGAGGGTGAGACCCTGCACCTACGCCTGTGGTGGTCGGTTGAGGAACCACTGCCGTTGGATTACAGTGTAGGTTTGTATCTGATGCGGGGTGACGAACTGCTTGCCAGCGATGACAGCGCCCCGCAGGTGAGCTACCCCGCCGATGCCCCCCCAGAAACCAGCCGGTGGCAAACTGGCAGCTACTATATCGAAAATCGTGAAATCACGCTCCCCTATCCCACGTCACGCTCAACCTATACCGTTTATCTGGCGGTTTATTTCTGGCAGGATGGGAAACGGATTGCCGCTCCGGGCCTCAACGAAAACGATTTGCTGCCCCTGTACCGGTTCCCAGTGATGTCTTATTAGCCAGAGTGCCGTAGGATAAACGCCGGTTGTCAAGCATAGGCGCGCCGACTACAATGAAATGAACATTTCCAGGGCGATCTGTAGAGGTCGCCCTTAAACTGTCACAAGGTTTATTGGTAGCCAATCACCATGACAACAGGTGTTCATTCCGCAGTATCCCCTTTGAATCGCTGGCGACGGCGGCTTTCATTTTCCTGGCGTAATTTAGTTATGCCCGGTGACGAACTGGCGCTGATAGCGACCAGTCTGCTGCTGCTCATGCCCGTACTGGCGCTGACCGCCGCCGGTTGGCCGTTAGCCCTGAATACCGTTTTGCCGGTGATGCTTCTCAGTATTGTGCTGGGCTTTTTATTGGCGCGCAGCCAGTATAACGAACTGCTGGCCCTGCTCATGAGCGGCATCTACGGCATCGGGCTGGTACTGCTGGTGGCCGCCATTAATGAACCCGGCAGCCTGGGCGAAGGCGCTTATGGCGTGTTTTCGCGGCTGCTGCGCTGGATGCTGGACGCCACCTCGGGTGGTATCAACCAGGATGAACTGGTTTTTACACTGCTGGTAGCAACCCTGTTCTGGTTTCTGGGTTACAACACGGCCTGGCATATTTTCCGCATTGACCGGGTTTGGCGCGCCATTCTACCGCCCGGTCTGATTTTGGTCGCCAACAGCATCTACTACACCGGCGACATTCCGCTCGATGGTTATCTCATCGCTTTTGCCTTTTTCGCGCTGCTGCTCATCATCCGCTCGAATCTGGATGCCCGCGCCTGGGAATGGTATGTCAACGGCATTCGCGTCCCGCGCAGTGTGCGGCGGCAGTTCTTCCGTGTCGGCATTGTGCTGGCCGTTATGGCCCTGCTGATCGCCTGGGTCGCCCCCTCCAGAGATTTGCAAGACCGGCTGAATCACTTTCAGGAATTCCTGCGCTCTGACCCGCTGACCCAACTCAGTGAACTGTGGAACCGGCTGTTTACTTCCGTTGAAACCAACGGGCCAACCACCGCCGACTATTATGGCGGCGACTCCTTACAACTCGGCGGAGCGATTCAACTGGGTGAGCAAACCGTGTTTATGGTCAGCGCACCACCGGGACGCCGGTATTACTGGCGTTCGCGCGTATTTGACATTTACGACAGTGGTCGCTGGGCGCCAGGAGCCAGCACCCGCCTGACCGTGGAACAAGGGCCA
>DATALK010000195.1:0-6609 GCA_036261085.1 Phototrophicaceae bacterium
CTTAGTCCGCAAAACGGCCCATTTTCGGCCCTCACCTCCCGCCCCTGAAGTCGGGGGAGAGGGGTTGGGATAAGAGGGTCGAATGGGTCACTAGCAATTAGGGCAACTTGTAGGTTCTAACTTATCCCCACAAAGGTTTGCCGTGTTGGTTCTGCCGCCCCGTTATCAAAAAATCGTTGCCGCAGTTTGGATTCCCGCGGCGCTGGCGCTGCTCACGCTGTTATTTATGCTGCCCTTCCTGCGCCCCCCTACCGGTAACGAAGTGCTGAACGGCCATGATCTGCTTTACCAGCAGTATCCGCTGTATTCGTTCATCTTCGACAGTGTGCGGGATGGTCACGGCCTGCCGCTGTGGTCGCCGTACCAGTTCGCCGGTCAGAGTATCGTCGCCAACCCGCAGTCCACCATTTTCTACCCGCCCGCCTGGATGATGGCCGTTCTCGGTGTGCCGCGCGGCGTGGGCTGGCTGGTGGTGCTGCATCTCTGGCTCGGCGGTTGGGGACTGGCCGCGTTCACCCGGCAGCTTGGTGCTTCCCCGGCGGGCGCGTTTGCTGGCGGTATCGTTTATATGTTCTCTGGCGTTCTGGCTGCGCACCTCAACGCCGGTCATGTCAATTACTTGCTGTGCGCCGCCTGGCTGCCCTGGCTGGCCGCCGCCTATTTGTGGGCGATTGCTCGCCCGCAGTCCTGGTTCGCCGCCCTGCCAGGAGCCGCCGCCTTTGGGATGGTGATTCTCTCCGGCCACCCGCCGCTGTTATACTTTGGCGGCCTGTGGTTAAGCGCGCTGTTTATCTATGTCATCGCTACCCAACAAGCCAACTGGTGGCAAGCACTCCGCCCGCTGCTGCTCATCCTCATCATCGGCGCGCTGCTCGGCGCGGCCCTGCTGCTGCCTGTCGCCGAATTTACCCGCCGTTCGACCCGCACCCAGAGCGGTCTGGAATTCAGTAACAGTTTTGCCCTGCCCGCCGCCCAGCTTTTAACACTTTTTGTGCCGAACCTGTTTGGCGAACCGAGTCAGGGGTACTGGGGCCTGCCATTTTACGAAGAGCTGACCGTCTATGTGGGCCTGCTGCCGCTGATTGCCTTATTTTTAGTGCGCTGGCGGGCGGCGGCGGTGCTGCTCGGCACGTTGGTGCTTGCCGGACTGGTCGTCAGCGTCGGCCTTTCCGGCGGCCTGTTTACCTTCCTCTATGATCTGCTGCCCGGTTACAGCCTGTTCCGCGTGCCGCCGCGTGCGCTGTATTTTGTCACCGTTGGCGCTGCCGGATTAGCCGCCCTGCTTTTCACCGATTTACCCGCCATCCCGCTCGAAGAACGTACCCGCCATTTACGTCCGGCCTTGCGTGTCCTGCCGCTGCTGCTCTTGCTGTTAATTGCCGCCGCTTTAACCCTGTCCCTCATCTTCACGCTGAGCACCGCCGACCAGACTCCCTTCTGGCGAATGCTGTCCAGCGCCAATCACCTGGGCTTGGCAGCGCTGGCCGTTGGCGCGTCCTGGCTGGCGCTGCGCCTGTGGACAATTCCTACCCTGGAACGTCCGGCCAACCGCCTTGACTGGCGCATCCTGGTGCTGCTCGTTGTGATCCTTGTGGACGTGTGGCATATCGCCGCGCCGCTTGTGACCGTCAGCGCCGTTGATGTGCCGGAAATGTGGCAAACCCTGGCGCAAACGGCCCCGGCCTCGCCCGATTTTCGCGTCATGACGGTTCCCAACACCGTCAACTGGCAGGCGGGCGCGGTTTATACCCGCCATCTGAACAGCAGCGGTTATGATCCCTTGGTCAGCGACGATTACCAGCGCTTGCTCGATGCCAGCGGCTACAATCCCGCCTCGCCCATCGCGGCGCTGCTCGGCGTCCGGTATGTGCTGACCGATAAACCGCTTGA
Organism: Phototrophicaceae bacterium; assembly: GCA_036261085.1. Classification (GTDB taxonomy): domain Bacteria; phylum Chloroflexota; class Anaerolineae; order Aggregatilineales; family Phototrophicaceae; genus CFX2. The sequence continues at coordinate 1,891 of DATALK010000195.1, forward strand.
GTGGTCGGGCTTGCCTAATATCGAAAATCTCCCGCTGCTGGCTCAGAATGGTGATTGGCACGTTTACGAAACCGCCGCGTCCTTGCCGCGTGCCTTCATCACGCCTGCGCTCACCGTCCTGCCCGATGCCGAGGCCCGCCAGCGGTTAGCCTCCGGTGACCTTGACCCGCTGACCGCCGCTGTTGTGGCCGAACCCACAGATTGTCCCGGCGGTGCAGCTAACACGAACGCCACCATCACCACTTACACCCCCAATGTGGTCGAAGTCCATACCCAGGCCGACCAACCCGGTATCCTGGTCTTGACCGACAGTTACGACCCCTATTGGACGGTTACAATAGATGGCAGCACTCGCCCGCTGTTACGGGTGGATACGGCCCTGCGCGGTGTCTGTCTACCGGCGGGCGACCATCAGGTTCGGTTTGAATACCAGCCGCGCCTGTTTTATCTTGGGGTGCTGATTTCGGCGATTTCGTGGTTAGGGTTAGCCGTTATCAGTTTGATCGTCGTCGCCCGCCAGCTTGCAGCAAAACATACCACGACACCTGATTATCCGTAGAGGTTCAAAACCCAGTGCAAGCCGGTACGCCAACAAGATGAGAATGCCGGGTAATGTAGGGGAGCGCCGATGTGCGCTCCCTGGCGGGCGACCACATCGGGCCGCCCCTACAACCCGTCAAATTAATCTTGTTGATCTACTAAGATGAAAGGCCTGATAATAAATCGGTTCCGGCTTAATTAGCCCCTTCAGTGGGCTTACAGGTTTTAAATTCAGCCAGAGGGCTTTGAGCCTCTGGCGACCAAAACGCTTAACTTAATATCTATGGGTTCGTAAACCGCCACTGCCCGACAATTTATGAGTATCAGAAAGCGAAACTCAACTATGACCGATCACTTTCAACAGATTTACGCCCACCATGCTGACCAGTACGAAGCCTTAGTCGCCCGCGAAGATTACCAGGGGAATATCCTGGCCGCCCTGCAAAAAATTCGCCCGTTAGCGGGTCTGGATGTGGTTGAATTTGGCGCGGGTACGGGCCGCTTAACCGGCCTGCTGGCCCCGCTGGTTAAATCCATTCGCGCCTTTGATGCTTCGGAGCATATGCTTGATATCGCCACCGACAAACTCCAAACCCTGAATTTGAATAACTGGCAGACCGGCGTCGCCGACAATTGTTACTTGCCCGTCGCCAACGCCAGCGCTGATGTAGCTATTGAGGGCTGGAGTTTCGGCCATGCCACCGGCTGGTATCCCGAAACCTGGAAGGACGAGGTTGGCGCGGCATTAGCCGAAATGCAGCGGGTATTACGCCCCGGCGGCACCGCGATTCTACTGGAAACCCAAACCACGGGGAGTGAGACACCGCAGCCGCCAAACGCCGCCTTAGCCGATCTATACGCCTGGTGGGAACAGGAACACGGCTTTTCCGCCACCTGGATTCGTACCGATTACCGCTTCGAGTCCCTCGAAGAAGCGGAACGCCTATCGCGCTTTTTCTTCGGCGACGACCTGGCCGCTACGGTTGTGCAAAAAAATTGGGTCATTTTGCCGGAATGCACCGGCCTCTGGTGGAAAACCTTCTAATGGGGAAATCAAAACGAGCGCGAACCATTGTAGGGACGCGCCGGTGCGCGTCCGTCTGACAAAACCCGGACACCCCGTTGGGTATCCTTACGAAAATTGATATTTGTAGGGACGTGACAAGTCACGTCCGCCGCCTAAACACTCGGTATAATCGTGTCCCGCTCTATATGGAAAGTGACTCAGATTTTCCCTTCTGGCTTGGCGCTCTTGACAGCTTGGTGGTTCAGAAGGGTGAGACGTTTTCGAAACCTCAATTTATACTGTAATACACTCCGTAACTTTACCTGTTCTTGCCTGTTTATCAGGTCAAATTATCGTTTTCTCCGGCAGCCTCAATCAACTCATACCGGCGGCGGCGATACTCGATAATCGGCGCGTCTCCCTGAATCAGCTTTTCGCCCATCTTCAAGTCCGAGCGTTTGGGCTGCTGCGTGATGACCACCCACCGGTCTTGCCGTTCAATCATCCAGTTTGCCGAACGCATCAGCCAGTTCACCGCCTCTCGTAAAACCGGCGTCGTTACAAAACGCTGATAAAACCGGATGTAAAACTGCATATTTTCATCATCCACCGGCACAAAGGCTGCTGTCACCCGAATATCATCGCTGATCCAGTTGTGCCACAGATTCGGAAACCGGAATTGCAGCCCCGGATGGCGATCCGGTTGGGCCATTTCAGCGGGTTTGAGTGGCGGTTTGCCCTCGTCCACTTGATTGCTCACCCACAGGTTGAGCAAGTTTTCTTCGCGTTCATCCCACGCTGTGATTGGCCCATTCACCAGCGTTTTCCCGCCGCGCCCAATCGTCGTTCGATGGACAAACGGCAGATGCACCACATCCAACTGATTTTCAATCGCTCGTGAATAATGCGTCGGCCAATGATCGCGGATGGTGGAATAAGAAAACGTATCATCAATCGCATCAAAGTATCGAACCGGCGGCAGTTGTTCGCGCGCTTCCCCCCACCAGATGAAGATGAACCCATGCAGTTCACAGGTGGGATACGTCGCTACCTGGAAGGCTTTCGGGATGGGCGCGTCTTTGCCATTGGCGGGAATCAATTGGCAGCGTCCCTTAGTATCAAACTGAAACCCATGAAACGGGCATTCAATGTGGTCGCCGAGAACCTTTCCGACACTCAGCGCCACACCCCGATGTGGACATAAATCCCGCATACACGCCACTTCACCGTGTGTATTGCGCCACACCACCATATTCTCGCCCATGCGTTTGACGGCGATGCGCTGCCCCGGCTTAACTTCATTCGACTCCAGAATGGCATACCATTGGTTGGGGATCATAGCTGTTTTTATCGCTTCCGAAAAAAGTAGTTATTCAATAATTTAAGTGTATACCCGACTTCGGGGCCATCGTTCCGGGGATTCATTAATTTTCGTTCGCGGCGGGGATATCAGACAACAAACCGACATTAATTGAGGCAAAACGCTTTGGCGGTGTTGAAAATTTGTAGGCGTAGGTGCGAAATCACATAGGCTTCCAGGGTATAAAAAATGAGACAGCAATAGCAATAAAAAACTCAATTACACCCCAAACCACCAAAATATAACCATTTCGTGTCATCTTATAATCCCAGTCTGGCGGTCGTTCGACGTTCATAATACCCCGCGAGTACCAACGATCTGCCATCTGTTGCCAAACTTTGTCATGATCAAATATACGTAGATATGCAACCCGAAAGGTAGCAAAAACACCAGCCCAAATAAGCAACTTTACTATAGTTTCCATGATATTATTACCCTCATACATCCAGTTGTCTTTTCATTATTGCCGCACCAGCAGCATATTTAACTGCTCAATTTTTATATCTGCTAACAGCGAGGGCGCGATACGCGGCCATCGGGTCATAGTCTTACACTTTCGGCTTAAAATCCCGTCAAAATCTCGATCACAAACTGGCCGTTATTGTCGTCCACGACACTATCCGCAATCCGAAACGCCAATGGGCGGGGTTCGCTGCCGACGTTGTACCGGACTTCATAGACATGCTCTGGCGAATATGGCGGCGGATTTTGCACCAGCCCTAATGTTTCTATCGCTCGCTGGCCGTCCAGCTCCAGGTCAAATTCCTGTATATGCGGCGGGTTCACGGGTGTACCATCGGCTCTTTTATACAGATAAAAAGCATCGCTGTAGTCTTTACCGCCCGCCTGCCCCGACCCGTAAATTTTCAGCGTGACCTCACCGGAATAGTTTTGTTTGGTGTAAGTCAGCGGAAATTGGTCAAACGGCACCAGCACCGTTTCCCGAATCACCGGCGATACACCGGCTGCCGTCGGCCCACTCGCGGTATGGCTCCCCGGCACCAGCAGACTAACCATCACCAAAATCGGCACAAACACCGCCACCAACGCCAGCAAAGCCCGACCCCGCCGGGGCACGATGGTCACACTATCTGTATCTTCTTCAATAATCACCCACTCATCATTTTTGCGTTTGGCTTTCATCGTACCTCTACGGCAGCTTGATGCCCTGCGTGCGCGATTCGATGTACTTCAAGGCGGCCTCGTAGGCTTTGGCGTCGTGCTGCTGCTGGATGTTGTAGGCTTTACCTTCGATAAAAACCGTCACCGTCCCGGCATTCTGGACGGCAAAACACGTTGCCGCGTCCAAATTAATGACTGCTGCCTGGAAAATCAGAAAGCCGTTGGACATTTCGATATTTGCCCGGTTAATCTTGAGCCAATTCGCCATCGCCCACTCCTTTGACGATCATCAGTTCTAGAGGCTGTTTATTATTCTACTCCAATTCCATAAAGCCGGTTGCGCGTCAATCATCACGATGACTTGTTGCTGTCCTGGCTTATGGCGGCGGCCAATATGCCCGCACCACAAAAGTTGACTCAAATAAACGGGGTTGTTCCGGTTGGGGATACTGGGCCGCGATTGCCGCCTGCATCGCCGCCGAACCGCGCTCAATGTCCGCATCGCTCAAACGCCATAACGATGACCATAACCGCTGCCGCGCGCCATTTAAAACCTCCTGCGACGAAGGTTATCAAAGTTTGTGGGATGCCTGGAATGCCGTCCTCCCCGCACGGCAAAAAGAAGTTGTGGGCGCGCCCTGGCGGCAGAATCCCACTTTTCTCGAAGCGGAAGGTTGGAGACCGGTCAGTG
>DATALK010000217.1:0-2624 GCA_036261085.1 Phototrophicaceae bacterium
GATCATCAAATCGGCACGGTCTATGCCTGGGTCAGCCTGCTGCAACCGGACGGTTCGTGGTCGGATACCCTTAAATTGACGCAAGTCAAAGACTTTGCCGCACGGTTTCGCGCGGCTTATCCGCAGGCAGAACTGTATGGCTGGTTAAGCATCGCCGCACAGGGATTAGATGGCAACAACCGCCTGGGCGATACCGCCCTCCAACAGCAAATCGCGGATTTCAGCCGCCGCGTCACCGAAGAATTTGGCTTTGACGGCGTGTTCCTGAACATCGTGCCGGTACTGAATAACGACGAAAATTTTGTCATGCTGCTGCGCAAAGTGCGGGCCACACTGGGCGAAGAGATGCCGCTGGCCGTTGCCGTACCACCCGACTGGACGCCCGCCGATCAAGATGTACCGCAACCGCCGCAAATCGCGCCCAATACCGTCTGGGACGCCAACTATAAAAAGCGCGTGGCGCTGCTGTCGAACCAGATGGTGATTACCGCTTACAACAGCGGCCTGGAAACGCCCGACGATTACACCGCCTGGGTGGCCTATCAGGTCGAAGCGTTCACCGATGTGATTGGCGAAATGGATACGACGACCCAAATTGTTATCAGCGTACCCAGCTACGACACCGCCTCACCCGAACATAACCCGGCGGTGGAAAATATCGCCGCGGCGGTTAAAGGGGTACAACAGGGATTACAGCGCGCGGGTGAAGCCGCCCAATTTGTTCACGGGCTTGCCATTTACGCCGAGTGGGAAACCGATGAGGCCGACTGGCAGCAATTTAAAGATACCTGGCTGCGTTAAAAACCTGCCGGTTAATTCCAATCAGCAAAAATCAGCGAGGGTCTGCTCATGCAAACCCTCGTTTTATTCCTACTCCAACGCCAACGCTTCCAGAAAATAAATGGCGGTATCTATGCCTTTGTGGAACATCTCGATATGAAAACTTTCGTCCGGCCCATGCGCGCCATCACTCGGCAGGCCAAAGCCGAGCAGCACCACTGGCACTTCCAGTTCACGCTGCAAATCAGCCATAATCGGCAGCGACCCACCGCCGCGCTCAAATAACGGCGGGCGGCCCCACCCCTGCTCGTAGGCCCGAATCGCGGCCTGAACAGCGGGCGATTGGAGATCGGTCAGCGCGGGGTCGGCTTCTGCAATTAAACGCACTTCGCTGCGTACCGTCGGCGGGGTAATGAACGCAATGTAATCCCGTACCAGTTCAAAAATATGGCGCGGCTTCTGGTTTGCTACCAACCGGCAGCTAATCTTTGCCAGCGCTTTGGCGGGCAGCACGGTTTTGGAACCCTCACCATAAAAACCGCTGGCAAAACCGTTAACTTCCAGCGTGGGCCGCGCGCCGATACGCTCATGCAGCGCAAACGCCGCCTCGCCCCAGAACTGGGGGACACCCGTCATCTTCAACCAGAAATCCTCCGGCGAAGCGCTCTTTTGCAATTCGGCGCGTTCTTCATCCCGCAGCGACAGCACATCGTCATAAAAACTGGGAACAGCCACGCTGCCGTCAGCGTTGTGCAGTTGCGCAATAATTTCTGCCAACGCCTGCGCCGGATTATGCACGATACCGCCAAAACCGCCGCTGTGCAAATCCTGTTTTGGCCCCCAGACTTCGACTTCCATGTAGGCCAGACCGCGCACCGAATAACAAATGGACGGCTGGTCAAGCGCCAGAATGCTGGTGTCAGAAATCACACAAACATCCGCTTTCAGCAGATCACGATTGGCTTTCACCCACGCGCCCAGGTTCGGTGAACCGATTTCTTCCTCACCCTCGATTAAAAACTTGAGATTGACCGACGCGCCGCCACTTGCCAGCAGCGACTCGGCGGCTTTTAACTGGGCGAAGGCTTGCCCTTTATCGTCGGATGCACCGCGCGCGTAAATTTTGCCGTCGCGCTCGATGGGTTCAAACGGGTCACTTGTCCACCCGGCTTCCAGTTCGGCGGGCTGCACATCATAATGGCCGTACACTAGCACGGTTGGCGCATCGGCTCCCGCACCTAGCCACTCACCATAAACCACCGGATGCCCCGCTGTTGGCAACACCTCAGCGCGGGTGAAGCCCACGCGCTGCATCTCCGCCGCTACCCAATCCGCCGCCTGCCGCATGTCGCCCGTGCGTTCTGGGTCGGTGCTAACACTGGGTATCCGCAGCCAATCATACAACTGCTGGCGAAATAACTCCGCATTTTTGCTGGCATAGTCATGTGCATTCATGATTTTTAGTCCTGGGAATAAAGCGCAACCGCTCGCAATTTATGGCTGTCTACTATGGCACAAACGCCCTTACTTCTCAAGCACAACCTAAACCAATTTTCACGGTGAGAAATCAATACCGGCTGAAGCAGTGCCGGAGGCTGGAAGCCATCCGGCTGAAGACGCAAAGCCCGCTCGAAGCAGGCTGCCGGAAGCAAGGGTAGTGCCTATCAGCCTACTTGTAGCAGGCTTTGCAGTGAATCATAGCCAGGGGACTTCTAGCACCTGGCGTTGCCAGAACAACCCGCCGTATTTCCGAATACATGGGCTGAATAACCGGACTTCGGCGGTCACTGGAACCCATGTTATAATTTTCCATATGGCAAAACTCATTCTCTCCAAACGTAATA
>DATALK010000222.1:0-2784 GCA_036261085.1 Phototrophicaceae bacterium
GACGACTGCACACTTTTGAAAATTTTGTGTTCGATAAAAATATGGCCGACACCGCTGCAACTGATGTCTTCAATGTAGGGGTCGAGTAGCAGGGGTTGTAAAACACCCATGCCAATTTTGTCCCGCAGCACCCGGTAGCGCAGCGCTTCGAGTTCCTGCGGCGAGACGAAAATCCGTTCCGGCTTGCGGGAATTGTTGTTACGCGGGACGCGCGTGGTGGTACACATGCTGTCCAGCAGTTTCAGCAGCAGCGCCCGTTTGGCGTCAACTTCTTCTAGCCGTCCGATTTCTTCCGCCCAGGCGACCAACCGGTCTTCAATTTCCGGTATCAAGTGGTCAATATTCATGACGGTAGTGGGTTCAATGGCGATATGATGATCGCGCGCGCCGGTAGTATCCGGGTAAATATGGACATACAGCCCATCTTTGATGGCATAAATCAGGTTGCGGTAGGGCAGATCGCTCAGGCTGCGCGCCGGTTTGAGATAGAACTGCGGCACGCCAATTTCCGCTGTCGGCAGCGTTTGTAAATACTGCACCAGGAACAACGATTGGTTACAGGCTTCCTGCAAACCGGGCGGCAGCTGCGGATAGAGTTCGTCCCAGGGAGTGACCGCGTTGGCATCATATTCAAAGGGCAGTACGGTCTGGGCCATGCTGGTTAACCTCGCGCCTTACTAATCGGGATGACACGCATTCCCCAACCCGGTTCCACATCAAAACCCACAATCGCGCCGGTCACGCTGCTGGCCCCGCGAATTTTGCCGACTTCCAGCGTCTTAACCAGGCGCTGCCCATCCTGCTCCGAACGCAGTTGCAGGTGCGCGTCACACATGGAACGCATTGGGTTCAGGATGTCACCGGCTACCGCGTTGGAATGTAACGTGATGATGATGGTCTTCCCGGTGGCACACAAGCGTTTGCAGTTCTCAAAAAAGCGCAGCGCGTGGGTGTCCGCCCCGGCGTGGGTAATGGCCGAGGTGAACGAGTCCACCACGATTAAATCTCCGTTGCGCTTCTGTTTCATGGCGTCCAGCAGCAGCGTCGAAGCCTCCGCCCCAGACCGCGAAAATTCCACCGAATACACTTTCAACTTGCCGAGCAGCAGAAAATCCAGAATATCCATATCGAGACTCTGCATCTGGCTGACCAGGCTTTTGACCGTGTTTTCGGTGGTAAACAGCGATACACTGAAGCCATCGTAGAGTGAGCCTTTGATGATCTGCTGCGTTAAGACGGATTTCCCCGCCCCGGAACTACCTTCGATTAACCCCAACGAGCCAACCGGAAGGCCCCCGCCCATTTTGCTGTCCAATTCGGCGTTGCCCGAAGAAATGACCTTTTTGACGGTCTCGGTGGTGGGTGTGTCGGCTGTGGTCATCTTCCACTCCTGCTTTTAATGAATAGCGATGCCAAATGTGTACGGGCCGACGCTGGTTTCCCCATCCGACACGGTAAATGCGAAAGAATCATTGGCCGCCTCGGAACCGGTGCTGGTATAAAACAATTGCCCGCCATTAATATCCGCCTGGGTAAACGTTTCCGGCAGACTGAGCTGACCCATTGTGGGCGACTGCGTAACGGTAAAAACCAGCGCTTCGGCGGCGTCGTCAGGGTCGGTGGCTTTTAACAGTTCGTCACCAATCGCGCCCTGCCCGCCCAGGGCCAGATTCAGGCCGGTGTTGGTCGGGACTTCCGGCGGTTGGCTGATATTGACGGTGAAGGTGTAAACGCCAATCGTATCTTTGCCGTCCGACACGGTAAACCCGAAGCTGTCCGCACCGCCGCCGTTGTGGCTGTAGCTCACTAACCTTTCATTCACCTCCGTTTGGGTGAACGGGGTTTCGCGGTTCAGGCTGCCATTCGCGGGCGGGGTGGTGACGATATACACCAGATTTTCCGGCGTGTCATCTGCGTCGGTGGTTTCCAGCACCGCTTTATTCAGGTCAGTACTTTTGCCGGCAGCCAACGTTATCGGCTGGTTCGTGACCAACTCCGGCGGAATATTGCCGGAAAAAACCAGCGCCGAACCACTGCCCGCCTCGGTTGCCAGGAAAATTTGGACCGGGCTGCCTACGCCTACCGGCAAATTCACCCGCGCCTGCACAATCAGGTCTTCGCCGGGATTAAACACGCCGGGTTCAATCCCTTCCGGGATGTCCTGTTCCGCGCGTTGATACAATCCCAGAACCGTCCACTGGTTATCAGCCAGATTATTTTCAGCATATGGCAGCCAAACCACATGTTTGGCCGGTGGGATCGCGCCGTCCTCATATTCAACAATCACGTCCCAATTCTCAAAGTCGGCCAGTTTTTCCGCACCCGCGTTTTGCAGGGTGAAATTAATCAGCGCGCCGTGCTGGCTGGTGTTGGCTTCCACCGCCTGAAGTTCGGTGCGGCTGGCAATATCCTGACGATCCTGCATTTCCTGCCACGAGACACTCAGTGTGTCCTGCGCGGCGATAAAAGCATTGGATAAAGTTAATACCGCGAAGAGAATAATGAAGATAATAATGATGGCCGCCAGCACATTTTCCATACCGGTTAGATCCCCAGGAAATAATCACTCGTGACGCCGATAGGAACGGTAAATTTGGCAAAATAGCGCCCGCTGGCCGGAGGCGCGCCATACTGAATGGTGATACGCAGCGTCGCCGTTGGCGTCCATTCCGCCGCATTTTCTAGCGCCCACGACCAGCGTGGATAACTTCCGTTCGCATTACTTTCATGCGGGATGCGCGCAAAATTCCCTTCCAGGCTAAAAAAAAATCAGCCCAGCCTAAC
>DATALK010000414.1:0-2464 GCA_036261085.1 Phototrophicaceae bacterium
TATAACCATGATTTTCATTGTAACAAAGGATAGTCAGACAATAATTAGAGTGAGATTACGATGTACCGGGGATAAAAAAGTCGTGAAGCAAAGCGACATAGCGCGAAAAATAACGGAGCAAATCCTGGCGTTCCTCGCCAGTCAGCACACTCAAAACTGTGCGGAGATGTTCCAGCAAGTCCGCCTGCACCGCGATAAAACGTTCCTGTCCCGCCGGGGTCAGCCGCACCACAACCGAACGCCGGTCAGCCGCGTTCGGTTCGCGGGCCACCAGCGGCGGCGTTCCCGCTTCCATGCGGTTGACCAGACCGGTCATGGTGGCATTGGTCAGGTGGTGTGACCGCGCGATTTCCCCAATCGGACAAAGGCCACCGTGTTCGATCAACGTCTTTAAGACGTAAAACTGCGGCGGCGTCAGATCGTGGCGCGCGAGAATCCCCATCAGTTGTTTTTCCATATTCATGACGATCTGAAACAGCATCGCCCAGAAAATGGCGACATCGTTATCGAGTTCAGTCTCCACCCAAAAGCCTGCCTTATTGTACGTGCTGATTTAAAGAGAGTTTAACGTTTTTAAGGCGTAGGCGCTATTGGCGAGCAGGAACAGAAGCATCAAGCGGATTTAAATGGCGGCTGCCAGAAAAAGTTTGCGCGAGCTGGTCAGGCTCGCGCAAAAACAAGGAGGGAAAAGCGTCTTGGAAATTTGTGAAGGTTAAGTGATGAGTTGGAACTCCTGAAGGACTTCCAGCATCTCCTGAATTTTGGGCCACACCCGCTCGTCGGGCATCAGCCACTTGTGCCGAATGGTCTGCTGGCTGTCCAACAAGACCAATCCCGGATGGTTCACCATGTTATACAGGCGGTGAACCTGGGTATTAACATCCGCCAGCAGCGGGAACGGCAGTTCGGAAGGGCTGCTGATCGAGTACCCGTATAAGGTGTGGGGTTGGTCACAGACCACCACCGCCACCTGAACCCCGGCCCGCAGAAACGAATACGTGTGCCGTTGCAGCCAGATAATCCGGCGCACACTGGCCGAGAGCCAAACATCAACCAGAAACCCCAGCAGCAGGCCGTTTGACCCCATCAGGTTATCAAGCTGCCGTTTCGTCTGGGTCTGATCGTCCACCAGAAAATCGGGCGCTTTTACATGCAGTCGCGGGCCAAGTTCACGAGTATCCAGCATTCTGGAGTTCCTTCAATGATTAACTTTCCTTATTGTACTCCGTTTTCCCCAATGGAGAATTAAGGTTTTTGTCCAGATTTGCAAGCAATTAGGCCATAAGTACCAAAAAAATGTTACAATAGGAGAATGTCTGAGTTTTGACACAGAAGACCTGCGTGAAGGAATGGGGCATGACGCTTACCGCCGCCCAAATCCAACTGATTCAAGCGTGCAGCAAAGACGCTGAGGCCTGTCAACTGCTGCTGGATTTGTTCAATCAAATCGCGCCCGCTTCCACGTCCGAAGCCGGTGAGACCCGCTACCAGCAGTTATTTGAACATTCACCAACACCACTTTTTTCGATTAATCGAGACCGGCAGTTGGTCTCTTATAATCCGGCCTGCCGCAGCGTTTTTCGGCTAACGGAAGCCAGTCTCGGCCAACCCTACCTGACCCAATTGGGATTGGATGAAGCCCAACTTGATGAATTAGTCAACCAGGTTTTTAACGGCCAATCGTTTGCTAAGGTGAATCTGGTCTATCGCCGGGGGGATGGCGACAGCGGTTATCTCATCTCGCGGTTGTATCCCCTGCGGGATGCACAGGGGCAGGTGTGTGAATGTGTGTTTGCCAATACCGACATCACCCATCTCCGCCAGGTCGAACAATCGCTGCAACGGAATGAATTTATTTATCGCGCCCTGTTTGAACAAACCCGCGATGCCATTTTTATCACCCAGTTAGATGGCCGGTATCTGGCGATGAACCAGCGCGGCGCGGAGCTGCTGGGCGGAACGGTGGAAGAACTGATCGGCCAGCCGTATACCAACTTTGTTGACCCCGATGAAAGCGCGATTGTGACCGACATCTGGCAGAAGGTGGTTCAGCAGACGCCCATGCCACCCTATGAACGCACCCTGATTCGACTGGACGGCCAAAAAATTAAGGTCGAAGTCGCCCCCTCGCTGATCTGTGATGCCAACGGACAGCCCCTCTACGTGCAGGGCCACACGCGCGACATCACTGAACGCAAACGCACCGAGCAGATTTTGCGAGAAAATGAAGCCTATTTCCGCGCGGTTATTGAGACGGCGCAGGAAGGCATCTGGATTACCACTGCCGATCTGAAAATTTTGTATGTCAACCAATCGCTGGCGGATCTGCTGGGGTATGCCCCCCCGGAGGTTCTGGACCATTCCCTGCTCGACTATCTGGGGGAAGTAGACCGGGAAACGGTCAACCAGCAGCTTGAAACCCGCCTATCAATCCGCCAGTTGGATGTTCGTATTCAGCAGGTGG
>DATALK010000249.1:0-3457 GCA_036261085.1 Phototrophicaceae bacterium
TGAATCCCCGGCCATCTCCGGGGATGGGCGTTACATCGTTTTTTGGTCAGCCGCTACCAATCTGGTTGCTGATAACCCAAATAGTTCGGGTATTTTTGTTTATGATCAGTTTACCGGCCAGACAAAACGAGCTTCCGCATCCCAAAATGGTCAACAGTCGTTTATCGAATCCGTATATCCGGGCATCTCCGGGGATGGACGGTCTGTCGCCTTCTGGTCGAATGGCAGTCTGCTGCCGGAAGATACCAATGGCAAACTGGATATTTATGTTTATGACCAGCAGACCGAGGAATTATTGTATCTTCCGATTGGTGAAGCTGGGGATGCCAGTTCATTGGCCTGGTATGACAGACCGGCGCTTTCGTGGGATGGACAGCTAATCACCTTTGCCTCCAATGTGGCAACGCTGGTATCCGACGATACCAATAACACTACCGATATTTTCGTCTACAACCGGCAAACTGCCGCCATGACGCGGGTTTCGGTCAACTCCTCCGGCGTTGAGGGTAACGACATTTCCAGGTATCCCAGTCTTTCCGCTGATGGCCGTCTGGTGGCGTTTATGTCTTCGGCGGAAAATTTTACAACCGATACCAACGGTGATGATAATGGCATCTTCGTCTATGATCGGGTTACAGGAAAAATTTCCTGCGTGTCGGTCAATGCCACTGGAATCCAAGCGAACAATTCATCCTTTTATCCACATATCTCCAGCGACGGACGTTATGTTGCTTTTAGCTCCTACGCTTCAAATCTGGTTCCGGGAGACACGAATGTCTGCGGGGATGGTGATTCTGCCCACCCCTGTTCCGACATTTTTGTCTATGACCGGCAGACACGGCAACTCACCCGCACCTCGGTAGCCGCTGACGGCACTCAGACCGATGGAGATGCGGGCGCACCCAGTATTTCGGGAAGCGGAAACTACGTGACCTTTAGCGGGCGATTTGTGACCAGTCTGACGGCCAACGCGAATGGGGGAGTAGACGTTTTTCTGGGGCCGGTATTCCCGCTGGGGACACAGCTATCGAGTGTGCCACAGCGGAATTGCACGAGCGGCAGCATTACCCTGACCTGGGGAGCGATTTCCTGGGCGACGGGCTACCGGATTCAGGTGGATACGGATAAGGTGTTTGATAACCCATTTGTGAATCAAACTGTCACCGCCGAGGTGTTGGAATGGACACTCACCGGACTGGAACCCCAAACCTATTATTGGCGCGTGCAGGCCATTGGTGAGAATAACCGCTCCGGTGGCTGGAGTACGCCAGAGTCCTTCACGGTCAATTGGCAGTAATAAAAAACCGGGCGGTTTATTATTAAGCCGTCCGGAAAATTGTTTCTGGTTTTTTGACAGGTCGCCTTACTCAGCTTTCCGTTTATAAATGATATTCGCCAGTCGTTCCCCATTAGCGGAGGCATCAATCAACATTTTCAAATGATTCTGCCGGGTAGTTTCCTGTTTGGCGCTCATTACCCACCAATTGGCCGTTTTTTGATAGGAAGGCGGTTGGGACTGAAAAAATGCCCAGGCTTCGGCATGAGTGCGAAACTGCTCCTCGTAGCGGGTATCCAGTTTTCGCTCATTTTCTTCATACGAGTAGCGTGCGGGATCGTGCTGGCGTGCTTCGTAGGCTTTAATCCCAGCAGGCTGCATCCGTCCTTGCTTGAGCAGTTCCTCCACACGATTGGTATTTACGCGACTCCAAAGACTGCCCACTTTGCGCGGCGTGAATCGAATTTTATAACTAGCCTCATCTATGGTTTTGCGCAGGCCATCAATCCAACCGAAACACAGCGCTTCGTCCAGGGCTTCCGGGTAGGTAATGCTCGGCTCGCCCGTTTTCTTCTTGTAAAATCCCACCCAGAGTTCAGTGACCTGCGCGTGGTTTTGGGACAGCCATTGATGGAATTCTGATTCAGATACGAAGAAGGTTACATCCATGCGGAACACCGGTTGCCTTCAATAATGTAGCTGAAATAAGCCCAAAATAGCATATCTGTTCTAATCGGTCAATAGTCGAATTTACCCCATTGTATTAGTCAATTGTCCTAACCCCTGCACTTCGATCGTGACTACATCTCCGGCTTTGAGCCAGACTTTTTCCGCCCCTTCCGGGGCGACCCGATCCGGTGTGCCGGTAGCAATCACATCGCCCGGTTCCAGCGTAAAATGGTGGCTGATGTAGCTGATGAGGTACGCCACCGGGAAAATCATATCGGCGGTGGTGGCATCCTGGCCGAGCTGGCCGTTGACCCAGGCGCGAATGGTCAGTGCCTGCGGGTCGGGGACTTCATCGGCGGTCACGAGGTAGGGGCCAATCGGGAAAAATTTATCGAGTGTTTTGCCGAGCAGCCATTGGCTGGTGCGTTTTTGCAGTTCGCGGGCGCTCAGGTCGTTGGCGTTGCAGTAACCAAACACGTACTTCAGCGCGTCGGCTTCGGTCACATTCTGCGCCCGCTGACCGATGACTACTGTCAATTCGGCTTCGTAGTCGTACTGTTCGGCTGCTGGCGGCAGCGGAATCACTTCGCCAGCAGCGGCCAGCGTGTTGCTGTACTTGGAAAACAAAATCGGTGCGGGCTGCTGGCCCGGTTCGAGTTTGGCCGTGTGGCGCTGGTAATTCATGCCCAGGCAGATAATCTTGCCGGGGTTCGGCACACACGGCCCGTAAGTCAGCGTAGGTTCATCCAGCAGCGGCGCAGCGGGATGGTCAGCCACCCAGCGTTCCAACGCGGCGCGCGCGGCTACGCCTCCGACCAAAAGCGCTTCCATTGTCTGGGGAACCTGACCGGTAGCCGCTGCGGTAACATCTAAAATGCCGCCGGGGAGTTTGACGCCGAGGCGGAGTTCCTGGTCGTGCCAGAAGGTTAAAACGCGCATCGCCAATAAATCCTTTCATCAGAATAAGGTGTGTTTAGCGGGTTCCTGACTGCACATCCACACTGCCGTTATTAAAAGTGAGCAGGAGCAGCAGCGTTTGGGTATCCCCAATCCACTGCCATTCCAGCAGCAGGCTGTTATCCGTTTTCCACGACGCGCGCAAGGCTAACGGCACTTGGGTTTCGTTGATGGCGTAAACCCCATCCAGACCAACGGTCAAATCTACCGTATCGCTGCCGATGATAAAGGTAAAGGTGGCGGTAGCCGACGCCGCGGTAAAGTGGGGAATCAGCGCATCAAACAGCCCGATATTCTCAATCACCGGGAAAGTCTTCCCGGAAATCTTTTGGGCGATGGGCGGCAGCAGCGGCAGCATGGTGGGCGCGGGATGGGCCGCCGCCGCGACGGCACTGGTGAGGCGGGTGGTGGCTTCCGTATTCGGTGGCAGTGCATCGTCGGCTTGAATGGCCGGGAGGACATATTTCCTCAGTAAATCGTCCGGCGATTGATCGTCCGCCAGCGCTCCGGTCACGATGACCAATAAATTTTCCTCTGGGACAACACCGATCATCT
>DATALK010000415.1:0-4306 GCA_036261085.1 Phototrophicaceae bacterium
CTGACAGTGTTCCAGCGCATCTACCAGATCGGGCGTTTGCTCCTCAATCACGGCTTGCAATAATTCCCGTTTGCCCTTCGGAAAATGATAATACAATGCGGCTTCGTTACAGTCCGCCGCCTGCGTAATCTGGCGCACCGAGGTCGCGTGATAGCCCTGTTCGACAAACAGGCGGGTGGCGTGTTCGACCAGTTGTTCGCGGCGGCTTACTCGTGGGGACATTGGATAACCTAAACTAAACAAACGTTTACTATTGTTATTCTAGGATGATTGATGGGAGAAGTCAAGCAGGGGGAACGTCGGGGGTGTATTTCACTGGCGTTTGGGCTGGTTACCCGCGACTGGACGCCGCATCCGGTCTACACTAAATATCGGCGGCGATTTGGGATTGAAGCCCCGTATCGTCTGCTACGCCCGGTGAAAATCCTGACCAATTCGCGCAATCCCGCGTTGCGCTTCTGTTTCTTGGGTTGGGTCTGCTGATGCAAAACGTCTGGGGCTTGGCCCGCTGGTTATGTACCCGTTGTCCCGGAAAAGGACGGCCCAAGCTCCTTCCAACGTTGTTGCGCTTTGCCACCTTTCGCAAGCTGCGCGTGCGGGCGGTCAAGCGTTTCTATCCGCCGCCCATTGCCATTTCCGGGTTCGTGTCACCGCAATCCTTGATTCACTGAATTTGTTGTTTTTAACCGTTCACTTCTGCAATAATGAGCAAAAGTGGTATAGTGTAACCATAAACAGCCTTACCGGCGGTGCCGGTTTACAGAGCTAGGACAGGTTTTCATGCCGCGTCGTGTCGAAATTCTGCGTCAGGAAATCACGTATCAGAAGTTCTTTTTCACGATTGAAGAAGCGCGTTTCCGCCATGAACTCTATAACGGCGAGATGAGCGACGAACTCACCCGTCTCAGCCTGGAACGCGGCGACAGCGCTGCCGTCGTCCTCTATGATAAAGTCCATAAAAATGTCATCCTGACGGAGCAGTTCCGCTATCCCGCCTACAAAAAAGGCCCCGGTTGGCTGCTGGAAATTCCGGCGGGGACTGTCGAAGACGATGAAGACGGCCACCCTGATCTCACCATGCGCCGCGAAATTATGGAAGAAATCGGCTACAACGTTAAAACTTCACTGCGCAAGGTGATGACTTTTTATGTCAGTCCCGGCGGCACCTCGGAGCGGATTCATCTGTATTACGCGACGGCGACGCCCAAAGATCGGGTTGGCTCTGGCGGCGGCGTTCTGGGTGAAGGGGAAGATATTCGCGTGCTGGCCGTGCAGCTTAACACGGCCTTGAAATATATTGCCGAGGGCAAAATCGTGGACGCCAAAAGCATCATCGGCCTGCAATGGTTGCAACTCAACGTGAGCCAGTTATAGGAAAATCGGTACGGACACAATAGATTGTATCCCATAGGCAACAAGTTAAAACTCGGTGGTGCGCCGCCCTGGGTTTAAACCCAGGGCTACCAAAAACCATGTCCACTAAAGGGACAGATAAGATTCTTGTCCTGCTTTTACTAGCCCCTTTAGTGGGCTTAAAATCATAAATCCAGCCAGACGGCTTTAGCCTCTGGCGGCCAAAATGCTTAACTTGCCGTTTATGGGACACGATCTATCGTGTCCGTACTACCATCAGCGATTCATGAACCGGTAGCCAACGCCGCGCAGCGTCATAATATATTCCGGGTGATCGGGGTCTTTTTCGAGCTTCTGGCGCAGGTAGTGGACGTACAACTTGAGGCTGTCAATCGCGTTGCCGTATTCTTCGCCCCAGGCTTCCGTCACCAGTTCGGTGCGAGTGACCACCCGGCCCGCGTTCCGCACCAACACACCCAGCAGGTTAAATTCTTTGGGCGTGAGATGGCGGATTTCGTTCCGCACCCAGACTTCCCGATTCATAAAATTCACGCGGAAATCGCCGCCGTTAAACACCAATTCTTCGCTGATGTTGGGGCGCGGCGCGCGGCGCAGGTGCGCCCGGATGCGCGCGATGAGTTCGTCATTTTCATAGGGTTTGGCGATGTAATCGTCCGCGCCCATTTCCAGCCCGCGTACAATATCGCGGGATTCGCCACGCGCGGTCAGGAAGATGATCGGCACATCCGACATTTCCCGCAGCCGGTGGCAGACCTCCCAACCGTCCATATCGGGCATCATAATATCCAACAGGACTAAATCCGGCTGGTAACGATAGGCTTTCCGCAGCCCATCTTCCGCGCGGAAGGCTTTAATCACCTCGTAGCCGCGCCGTTCCAGCAGCATGGCAATGAGTTGTACCGTAGTTTCTTCGTCATCAATAACGAGGACTTTTTCGGCCATGTGTCTGTACCCTTAAATCGCCTTGAAGGTTTCACTAACCTTCTCTAACCTGGACGTTACAAATTCTCAACCTTTACTGTATCATGGGCCGATATATGGCGCAAGTGGGCCAGTATTACAATTTTGAACGAAAATTGAAGCAAGGAATTTCGTGATGGATATTCAGGTTCGATTTGAAATTGATGGCGAACCGGCCACCCCCGAACAGTTGGCCGACCAGTACGAAATCGCCGAAATGTTAGAACATACCGGCGCACAAGTCCGCCAGCAGGTCGAAAAAGCATTGGGAGCCTTACGCTGTGCCGAACACGATCAACCGGCGCAGGTGATTGTCACCGGGCAGTATGTTTCGGATGTCGGCCAGATGGAATTGGCCTATCACATAGATACCTGTTGCAAACCGTTTCTGCTGCGGGCCGTCCACGCCCTTAATCACTAACCTCAGCCTAACCGGGCCATTGTTACTCGCTTCCCACGTTTCGATGGGTGCTTTTTGTCCGGCACTGGTGGTGCGCTCATTTTCATAAAAACACCCTACTTGTTGTCGGATTTCGCCGTAATATGCCAATCAAATTGGCGGATGTAGGCGAATTCGGTCTGCGGCAGCCGGATAAATTCTTCTGACTTCAAGATGCCGTTTTCAATTGGTGACAGATATAAGACAAAATCCGTATCACTCCTTGATTTTGAAAGCAGTAGATCACCCATCCCGACCCAATCATAGATAATGGTGGAATCTGAAACTTCTACCTGATCTACGATTTTAGGCGCGGTTGCTGCCTCGACTGCCGGATCAAAATAAACAATCCAGTTGGTATTTTCATTCCGGTCATCATAGGTTAACAAATGTAAATACCGGCCATCGTTTGACCAACGAATGGGATTTGACGAAGCAATCCGAATCGTGCTGAACAACTGATCCAGGCTGAAAATCTGGCCCGTTTGGTAATTCCAAAGGTAGTTAATATCCACAATTTTTTCCATTGTGCCTTCGGGAAACACCAGAATTTCACCCGGAACGATCCCCTCCATTTGAACGGCGATCCACTCACTCTCTACCGGGTTCGGGACAGCTTGTCTTAAGTCTTTAAACTGAAAGGTGTTTATTCCAGGCGGAAGTGGAACTTCAGAAAGGAGAGCATCTTCCTGATAAGTAACAAGGGTTGTCAGCTTGCCTGTTTCTTCGTCGAAAATGTCAATAGTATGGCTACTTTTCAGATCTAAACCCATCCAATAGGTTTGATATAAAACCTGAATCTCATCTAACCAGCCCTGGGGATAATAAAGTTTTTCGTCTCCGAACACTACCGTTCGGGTTTCTGGCGGCTGATGGTTAAAATCAAAAATATTAATTACACCCAACCCCTGGAGGTAGGCTACCTTGCTGCCGTCCTGACTCCAAACGGGATAACCAACGTCTTCACCACTGATAATGGGATATGTGATACCCGTCTGCGTATCGGCCACCCACAGTTGGTTCGCACTGGTAAACACCAGTTGTCCGGCAATCGGATGCGTCACCACTGCGGATTTTGATTGAGCACCCACAAGACCAGGAATACTGACCCATAATGCTAAAACCATCCCAAACCGGAGTGTTCGCCAATAATGGAAGGTCATAATTATTTACCTCGCTTGGTGCACTGCTTCGGAGACTGTATTTATTATAAAGACAAAACACCTGTCAGATTATCCGGCAGGTGTTTTCGCTGGCAGTCAGGTGGAAGTATAATCGCTTATTGAACGGCGGGCAGGCTGGGGATTGGCCCCAGGATTTTCAGCGCGTCGGCAGTGACCCAGCCGGTTTGGTCGCCCGCCACCACCTGCACCCAGCCATCTGTGCGCCTGACAGCGGTCACGCTGCGGCCCGCTTCCAGATTCAGGTTGAGAATTTCGCCGCCCACAAACGGCTTGGCGCGCAGGTAAGCGGTGGCCGTCACCTGGGCGGGCAGGGTCACGCCGGAAATCCCCGCGCCCATGACCGGCGGCG
>DATALK010000252.1:0-1886 GCA_036261085.1 Phototrophicaceae bacterium
CGGCCATTTCGCTGATTTGTGATGTTTCCGGTTCGATGCAGGGCGCGAAATTTAACGCCGTCATTGATACGGTTGAGGATGTCCTGCGGTTTGCGCCCAACGGCATTATGCTCAACGTGGTTGTGTTTGACTCGGCGGGCCATGAAGTCCTGCCGATGACGCTGCTGGAACCGAGGCTGAACCGGAACCAATTGGTGGATTATTTCCGGCAGGCGATGCGCCGTCTCAGCGTGTTTGGCGGCACGTCCATGTCGTTAGGCATTCAAAAAGCGCTGCAAGCACAGGCGGCGGTAGCCGGAAATATCGCCCGGTATGGCATTTTCCTCACCGACGGCCAGAATACGGAGCCAGAAGCGCAGTTGGTGGCGGCGGTGCAGGCGGCGGCCAATGCTCAGATGCACCTGTGCGCTTATGGCTATGGTCAGGACTGGTCGCCCGAACAACTGACCAAACTGGCGCAGATGACCCAGGGCTGGATGCCGAAAGCCGTGCCAAGTGATGCTGATCTGCGCGCCGAGTTTGGGGCATTGGTGGCGCGCATGGCAAAAACGGTTGCCAGTGATGTGGTCTTGCAACTGTGGACACCGGCAGGGGCAAATATTTTGTCGCTGTCGCAGGCGTACCCGGAATGGGTCAAGGGCGAGGCCGCGCCGCAGGGCGATGGGCATACCTGGGTGGTTCCGGTGCCGCCGATGACCACCAAAGAACACCGGGATTTTGTCGTGCATGTTGAACTCGCCAGTGTCGGGGCGCGGGTGGTGGCCTGTAAACCGGCGGTGGTCTATGTGGCCGGAGGGCAGCGTATCGAAGAAAAGGGCGATCAAGCCACCTGGATGATCCTGGAACAAACCCACGAGGCGGCCAAATTCCAGCAAATTCACCCCGTCGTGGCCGGTTATCTGGGCCAGGGCCAATTAGCGGCGGCAACCCAATCCATGACCGAAGCCTTAGCCGCCGGGGACGCTGTGGCCGCTGAACGGCATCGCACCGAAGCGCTGGAAATCGCGCAGGCGGTGGGTAATCGCGCCATGACCGAGGTGCTGGATGCGGCGGGGAAGGGCAGCGAAATCGCCCGTAAAACTGCCGCGTTAGGGACCTCTACCGTGAGCCTGACGGAAGAAGCCTGATCTTGACCGACACACCGCCTCCTGATCGAAAACTTTGCGCCCACTGCGGCCATGCGAATCGCGGGGCCGCGAAGGTATGCAGCCAGTGTGGGCAGCCTTTTTTGCTGGTCGGGGAAACCGGAACCCTGCGTAAAACCTGCCCCGGCTGCGGACATAAAAATCGCGTGAGCGCCCAGGTGTGCAGCCAGTGCGGGCGCGCGTTTCGCAGCGGTACATCCGTCAAAGTGGCGGCCACTAATCGGCGACCTCGCTGGTGTCCTCAGTGCGGCACCGCCCGAAGACCGAGCGCGAAAGTTTGCCCCCAGTGTGGGCATAAATTTTATGCGCGTTCCAGCCAGCCGCCGCTGACCCAAACCCCACCACCAGCGGTTACGCTGCTGCCGGATGTTTTTCCAGCACCGCCGGTAGATTTGCCGCCCACCTTAACTGGTGAGCCGTCGCCGTTTCTGTCCAGTGATGAGCTGGATCGGCTGCGGCAAACCGGGATGTATCATCCCAATATCCTTGTTCGCCTTTATCACCGCACCAGGAAATAAACACGCTTATGATGATTTACCAGTACACGCAGGCTTCGATTGACCATCCTGACCGCTGTGAAGATGCTGTGCTGGTGTCCCAAGCGCCGGGTTATGCGCCGGTTTTTGTGGTGATTGATGGCATGGGCGGCCACCAGCACCAACTCGCGGATGGCGAAATGCTGACCGGACGCGAAGCGGCGCAGTTTTTAAGTACTGTTCTGGCCGCTGAACTGGGCGCGCT
>DATALK010000255.1:0-2505 GCA_036261085.1 Phototrophicaceae bacterium
ACCATGAAATCCCTACGTTTAGTTTTTTTGCTGGTTGTTCTCCTCCTGATTGCTGTTCCAGTGGCCCGGATGCAAGAAGTTACCCCGGAACCTGTCGTTGCTGAACCTGGTCAGGAAATGGATATGCTGCTGCTGCCGAAAGCGCTGGGCAACGCCGTTTTCGATCAGGCGCATGAAGGCGCGATTGAAGCGCACGAAGAGCTGGAAAATGCCGGTGAATTGATTTTTAATGCCCCGGCGGATGCTAATGCTCCCGGCCAGATCGAAATTATCGAAGCCGCCATTACGCAGGGCGTGGGCGCGATTATGATTTCGGCCAACGATTATGACCA
Source organism: Phototrophicaceae bacterium (assembly GCA_036261085.1). Lineage (GTDB taxonomy): Bacteria > Chloroflexota > Anaerolineae > Aggregatilineales > Phototrophicaceae > CFX2. The sequence goes on from DATALK010000255.1 coordinate 333, forward strand.
ACTGCTCCCCTCGACGGAACGCGCCCTGGAAGAGGGCATTGCTGTGGTAACGTGGGACTCCCCGGTTGACCCGGCGGGCGAGCAACTGTTCATCGCCCAGGTCGACTTCAGCGAAACCGGTAAGGTCATGGCGGACATGGCGCTGCGAATTCTGGGTGAAGACGGCGGCCAATTTGCCATTCTCTCCGCGACCCCGGATGCGTCGAACCAGAATGCCTGGATCGCCTCGATGGAGGAAGTTCTGGAGACCGACGAAGCCTATGCCAAGCTGGAACTGGTCGCCACCGTTTACGGTAACGACGATCCTGATGACAGCTACAATGAAGCGCTGGGCCTGATTGACAGCTACCCCGATCTGAAACTGATTATGGCCCCCACCACCGTTGGTATCGCCGCCGCCGCGAAGGCCATGCAGGATGAAGACCTGTGCGGTAAAGTCGCCATCAGCGGGCTGGGCCTGCCGCTGGAAATGCAGGAATTTGTGGAAAGCGGCTGCTCGCAGGAATTTGCGCTGTGGAGCTTCAAAGACCTCGGCTACCTGACCTATTACGTGAGTTACCTGCTGGCAACGGGCGCGATTGAACCCGAAGTTGGCGTCACGTTTGAAGCGGGCCGCATGGGCGTCTACACCATCGAAGAAGACCCGACTCGTGAAGATGGTCTGCGCGTCCTGATGGGGCCGTTCAGTGTCTACTCGGCGGAAAATCTGGAAGACTGGGCCGTCTCCGAATAGGGCCAGCCAATCCGTTCAGATATTCCGAGAAAATTTACGGGACGTTTTTGGTCGGGGCGGGTTTCTAACCCGCCCCGACAGCCGACACTGTTAATCGGGTTTTAGGAGCGGCCCAATGGGGTCGCCGCCCACCGGGAACGCACACCAGCGTTCCCCTACACAGCCTGAGCGACTGTCGATTACACATCCGACACAACCTCATATTCTATCATCGCCCCAATAGGACATTATTATGAAACGGGTTGGATTTGTTCTGAAAGTTAAAGCCGAACTGATTGACGAATACAAGGCGCACCATCGCAACGTCTGGCCGGAAATGCTGGCGGCGTTAAGTGCGGCGGGGTGGCATCATTATTCGTTATTTATGCGCGAAGATGGCCTGCTGTTTGGTTATTTTGAAACGCCGGAATCTTATGCGGCGGCGCAGGCCGCGATGGCCGAGACCGAGGTCAATCAGCGCTGGCAGGATAAAATGAGCCGCTATTTTGAAATCCCTGAAGGCGCGCATCCCGATCAGATGTTTATTGAACTCGAAGAAGTGTTTCATCTGGATTAAAGCGGGCCACCGCTGCCGGAAACGTCATCATGTATTTTCGGGACTGACCGGCTGTTTGCTCTTCCCAACCTTTTGTGTTTTCCCTAACCACCAGTTTTGAGCTGGTGGTTGCCTAATTCTCGATTATGGTTAATCGAAAATCGTACAATCCGCAACAAAATGAGAGCGAACTACGTATAAGCATAAGAATCTACTCATTCCCGACGGCAAGACTCAGAATGTGATTGACTCACGGCTGCTGAGTCTGTTTGTCGCGGGTATTCAACCGAAAGGTCTTGTCCTGTGAACGTTGCCACCATTATCGCCATTCTGATTGCGCTGCTCGCCGTGATTACCGCCTTCCCTCGGCCCTCGTCGTCAAAACCGTGCAGCCTGGGGTATAAGGCTCTTTGTTCCTTTACCCCCATCAGCACCGTGATTCTGTTGGTTTGTGCCGGTATCGTGTGGTTAATCGGCAGCGCGTTTTGATGGCTGCTGTACGGCACATTGAGCGCTTATGTGAATCAGTTCGGGTTTGATGATGCGCTGGATTTGCTTCAGCAGACACTCGATGAAGCAACCCGTACTGACGAACAACTCAGCCAACTGGCCGAAAGCAGCGTTAATATTCAAGCCGCTTCGTGAGTGTTTCGGGGCGCTGGATAGAGACAGGTTTAGCCTGTCCTTTTTGATTCCCTTCCACTTAATCTCGCTAGGGTTTTCCTTGTTTTAATCGCATTGGCAATGATTGGCTGCGGCTTGCCCTTAACCTGGTAGTGTGTCTCATCAAGCTCCCCAAGTCATGTTATAGTTGTAAGCGACATCTTGTTTCGGCCATTTATCATGAGAACGCTCACATTAGGTCCTTGGCGTTTGGTGAAAGTTGGCGGTTGCCTGATGTCGAA
>DATALK010000273.1:0-8453 GCA_036261085.1 Phototrophicaceae bacterium
GCGCACCTTCACCCGCTTTCTGCAAAGTTACTCGCGGGGGATGGGGCGCGGCCGATTGACTCGTGAAGCGAAGCTGCGGCAGGAGCGCCCCTGTCGCGGACACCTCCTCAGCACCGGCGAGACAACGCTGGACGGGGAAGCCTCGATCCTAGCACGCATGATTGTGCTGAAGGTGTCCCCCTGGGGCGAGCGCGATCCCAGCGGTCAGGCGCTGATCCGCGCTGATCAACTACGCGGACAGCTTTCCGGATTCACAACGCAGTTTGTGCAGTGGATTGCCGGGCAGGTGGAAAGCCACAACCTCACCGCCAAATTATCTCAGGGCTTTGTCAGCAGCACGCAGGGGTATCAGGACAAGCTGGCAAATAAAGGCGTTCAGCAAACAACAGTTGGGCGGCTGGTGCAGAACTGGGCCGTGCTGGTTACCACCTATCGCTTGCTCGATGCTTTTCTGGTGGAACGGGATGCCGATGAGGTGTTGCCGGCCTGGCGCGACACAATTCTGGATGGCGCTCAGGCGATGCGGGAAGAACGCGCCGGACTGCTGTTTCTTGATGGCCTCCAGCAGTTGCTCGCTAGTGGCGAACTGATGTTAGCAACCGATCTGCGCCAGCCGGAAGAAGCCCGACCCGGAACCACGATTGTCGGCTATCGGGACGGCCAGCACGCGCTGATTTTACCGGATGTGGCGTATCGGGCCATTGCGCGGATTCATCCGTTAAAGTTCAATACTGCCGCAATTGGTGCCCAGTTTCAGGAGGATGGCTGGCTAATTCCTGGTGTTAATAGTCTGACCGTACAGCGCCGGGTGTGCGGCATTCCAACGCGCTTCTGGCAGCTCAAAGCGGACTTCATCCAGCTGTGACGGTTGTGACGCCGCTTCAGTGACGTGATTTGATCCATCGCATAGAGAGAAAAGCACTTGTTTCACTGGTGACAGTGTTTCAGGAACAGGTGCTTTTTGATTGTCAACGTCACAGACGAAACAGGCGTACCTGTCACAATGGCGATTTTGCGACTGTAGAAGTTGAAAAACGTGTGCATTTTTGAAGATGCCTGAATCACAGATTTCTGCTTGTTTCAGGTGTGACAGTATGATGTTCCTTACCGATTTCTCCTCACCCTACTGATAGTGGCAATATCAGACACAACGCTGTTTCCGTCATTCCGGCTTTGAGGTCATGTGGCGGGGGCTGAAACGGCTGAAAGTGCCAACGGAAAATGTGGGTGGCAAGGAACGCAACAAGGTCGCCCTCACTCCGGCGCAGGTCGAAAAAATCCTGGCGTATTGGCGCGACGAGCCAGACGATGACAAGGAACGCCGGATTCACGCCCGGAAGCGCGCTGGTCTCCTGTGGTTTGGCAACCGGATCGCGGCGGGCGGAGATTGTGGCGTTGGAACGGCGCGATGTGAACCTCGACGAAGGCACAATCCACATTCGACATGGCAAAGGCGACAAAGCGCGGGACGCCACCATTGTGGGTGATTTTGGCATTTGGGCGTTGCTGGAATGGAAAGCCATTCAGGGCGAAGGCTGGCAGTACGTGTTTGTGCCGGTCAACAAAGGCGGGGTGATTGGGCCGGACAAGGCGATCAGCGCGGACACTTACTACAACGCCGTCAAAGAAGTCTCGAAGGTGGTGGGCTTTGACTTTGCCACGCACGATCTGCGGCGGTCACTGCTGACAGAGCTGAGCCGGATGGGCGCGCGCACCCGCGATTTGCAGGCGCAGGCGGGACACGCGCATTCATCTACGACGGAGAAGTACATCCAGGCGGCAGATGCGGGTGCGCGGCGCAAGACATTTCGCACGCGGTGGGGGTGAAAATCAAGGAATTGTTGTTAAAGAGCTAGTAGATGCGTTAGAAAATATTACATCAATTTGCCCGAAATATACGCATTATTACCCTAAAGAAATCATTATTCAATTAACTCTATTCATTTCAGGCTATTAACCGGTGACAAATGTCATCACCTCACATGACTTTCCACAGTGGGTAATCATCGTTTACACATTTTATAGTTGAGATAGGGGGGAATAGCGTCATGTCAGGTTAAAGAGTCGGTGTGACGTTTCCTAACTTTTGGGTAACGGCATCACCATCCTCGCTGGTTTCCCTCTGCTGTAATGGTCTGATTCCAAAAGGGAATAATTATGCCCCGCTTAACTGGTTTGTTTTTCCGGCGATTGATTGCTTGTCTGACAATCGTTAGCCAAATTTTGTCTCCCCTGTATTACGCGGGGCTGCTGAACTGGGGTCCAGTTCGGGCAAGTGATGTTGAAGCGGTAACGCCAGCGGTGACAAATCTGGCAGCGTTACCGCCGCTGACATTAGCCGATGTTTTACCCCCACAGGCGCCAGACTTACTGCCCGTCGCAGCGCCGGTATCTGCCGATCCCACGTTTACGCCCCAAGAGGGAGCGGCCACTAGGTTAATTGAGCAAGGTATTACCAATTCGCGTCCACAAGTGGCGACAAAAATTGAGTGGACGGCGCCAAGTCTGGCGTTAGGTAATGCCGATGGCAAATCCGCCCATCTTTATTACTTAGCGGATGGTGGAGATTTCACCTTTAATTTTGGTTGTATGACGGTGGCTTTTGGCGGAACCTACACCACCTATCGAAACTCCCTGTTGGCTGTTAGGGTCAAACGCAATCCGAAGTTAGGTGTTTATTTGAATATTTCGGATCAAGTGCTCGGTTGTAATGACCCTGGTTGGGTAAAACCGGCTAATGTAAGTGGTATTAGTTCCGTGGGGGCCGATGGTTATCAAACGCTCGGTTTCTATATGCCCGCCGGTCTCAAAATCCGATCGGTTCGTTTCATGGCGACGAATGGTGGTAATGTGTGGTGGTATGACCCCAACCATGCCACCAGTTTGGATCTGGATCACTTCATTCTGAGAGGCAATTTCACGCCAGATGGTACCGAAGGGGAAGCCGGATGCGGCGATGTCTGTACCGGAGCGAACACGCTACTACAAGCGCAGGGGCCGACGGTAGGACAACCCATTCAGCCGCGCACGGGTAATTATGTGTATGGAAATACGGATCTGTCGCTCCAGGGACAGAATCGGACACTTGCCTTTCGGCGGATTTACTCGGTCGCCCGGATTCCCTATGCGGATGCCATGTTGGGGCCGGGATGGACGCATAACTACAATCTGCGGTTGATTTTCAGTGGCGATGCTGAGGGCGTTCCGGGAGAAGTTATTTTCCAGGAATCGAATGGCTCCCGCCAGTATTTCCGCGATGATGGTAATGGATCTTATGTACCCAATGCCGGACTGCTCGCTAACTTAAGCCGTAGCGGCACGGAAAACAATTATATTTATACGATGGTTTTACCCGACCAGACGCGCTATCGGTTTGACAACAGCGGGCGCTTAACCCAAATAGATCGAAACTCTACTGCTGAGAATTGGCCGCCACTGGTACTCACCTATGATACCAATGGCCGTCTCGTCCGCGTCACGGATGGGCAAACGCCCAACGAGCGTTACCTCGAATTTGCTTATGACACCAATGGTCATTTAATCCACGTTTACGATCATCGCCGGGCTGGCGATCCAAACAGCCCTCAGGTCACCTTTAACTACAATAGCAATGGTGAGCTGGAATGGGCGCAGGATGTCCGGGGCCAGCGCTGGTCTTACGAATATCAACCCGGCACCCACCGTCTGACCCGGATTCTGAACCCTCTCCAGCAGGTCGTCGAGGAACAAAGCTATGATACGGCGGGACGAGTCACTGAGCAGCGTCGGGAAGGTGGCGAAGTTATTGTCAAACTGACCTACAACACCGATGGTACGGTGACGGTCAAAGACGCCCAGGACAATGCCACCACCTATATCTATAATAAACAAGGCGCATTTGCGGGAATGCGTTTGACAGTAGACGGTAATCCGGTCACGACAGGGGTGATGTATGATCCCAATTATCGTCCATTTGCCCAACAGGATGCCAACGGTCAAATCGCCCAACTAACCTGGAGTAGCGATGGGCAGCGGTTAGCTAGCATTCAGGGAGCAGGTCAAAGTCAAGCCACCCAATTAACCTACGATACAACCCCGGGCAACGAGGTTTACAATCGGCTAATCCAGATTACGGATGCCCGCGGCAATCCCACCCAGTTTGAGTATCAGAATACCGCCTTCCCAACGCTGCCAACGGCCACGATTAACGCCCAAGGGCAACGGACCGAATACACCTATACCGCTCACGGGCAGCTAGAAACGGTACGGGATGCTCAAGGCGTGGTCACCCGGTACGAATATGACAGTTGGGGGCAGCGGACAAAGGCCATCCAAAACTATGTGGATGGGAATTACGATAGTAATCATCCCCAAGAAGATGTACCCACCATCTTTGCTTATGACCCAGTGGGGCATTTAACCACCACCACCCGCGTAGATGGCCGGGTAGATCAGATTGTCTATGATGCCGCCGGGAACGTTGAACGAACGGTTCTGAACTATGTGGATGGGAACTACAATCCCGCTGAACCCGATACGGATGTAACCATCAGTATGATTTATGATTTAATTGGCCGCCTGACAACCGTCACCGATACACTGGGGCGACAGACGGCGTATGTCTATGACAGCGCCAACCGGCTCAAGCGCGAAGTGCAGAACTTCGTTGGCACCGATCCCGACCTGGTCAGTTATGATCCGCAGTTCCTGGATCGTAACCGCCTGACGGAGTATACCTATAGTGCAGCGGGGGATTTATTGAGGGTCAAAGACACGGTGGGCCGGATCACGGCCTATGTCTATGACAATAACCACCGGCTGGTGCGGGAAGTACGGAACTTCAGTGGCAGTGAGGCGGCGACCGTCAGTTTTGACGCCCAGCAGCCGGATCAGAATATTATTACCAGTTACGGTTACGATGCGGCGGGGAATCGGATCCGCATTACGGATACCTTTGGGCGCGTGGATCGTATTTGTTATGATGCGATGAATCGTCCTACCCGCCGGATTCAAAACGTTATGGCTTCCGGTGACCCCTGCAACCCGGCGGCTTTTACGCCGGCTGATCAAGCGGACAAAGATATTGTCAACACCACCGTTTACGACGACAACGGCAACATCACGGATGTGTACAACGCCGCGGGCGTGCCGACCCACTTTGTCTATGACAGTCTGAACCGGCAGGTGGCGCGGATTGTGAATTATCAGGATGGTGAGCACATCTTCGATCCAAGTAGTCCCAACTACGATCCACCGGATCGGGATGTTATCACCAAAACTTATTATGATGCGCGTGGCAACGTCCAGTTCACGGTGGGACCGGATTGGGATGTGACCTGGATGTGTTATGACCAGCTCCAGCGGGTGGTCAAAACCGTGGTGAATCCCAGTTCGATTAACCCGAACGACCCGAACACGTTGAATATCTCGGAAACGAATCCGGCCTATCCCTGCCATAATGATTATGAATTCAGCAGCGCCTCGGACAAAGATATTGTCACAACGACCCAATACAACAGCCTGGGACAGGTAGCAGCAACTGTAGAACTGCTGGCGCAAACGGCCACTGGTCGGGTTGAACATAAAACCGTTTACGAATATGACCGCCTGGGACGGGAAATCCGCCGGATTGAGAATTACCAGGATGGCACCCCAGACGCCCAATATCCCGATCAGGATGTTATTTACCGGACGCAGTACAATGGTTTAGGACAGGTGGTGCAAACCATTGACCCGTTGGGACGACGCACCCAGCTCAGTTACGATGCTCTGGGCCGCCAGGTGGGAACCATCCGTAATTATAGCGATGGCGCCTTTGACCCCAGCGAACCAGAAGTGGATGTTATTACCACCTCGGCCTTTGATGGTGTGGGCCGGCTGCTGCGCCAGGCCGATCCCAATTCCCAAACCACAGTTTTTGCCTACGACAACCTGGATCGTTTGACCCAGGTTACCGATCCGCTGAATCACACTATCCAGACCGTTTATGATGGGCTGGGGAACGTGCTGCAAACCCAGGATGCGGTCAGTTCGACCCGCTTCAGTTATGATCAGCTGAACCGTCAAATCCTGACCTTGGCGTCACCCGCCGCCGGTGTGAACCTGACAACCGGCACCGAATACGACAAACTGGGGCGATTACTGGTGCAGACGGATGCCAATCACATCCAGACACGCCACCAGTATGATATGTTGGGCCGGTTGACACTTGTCACCGAAAACTTTGACTTTGCGACGATTAACACACCGAACAACCCCAGCACGCCTGACAAAAATCTGCAAACGCAGTATGCCTATGATATTGTTGGCAATCTGCTCAACCTCACCTTACCTACTGGCTCTCAGATCCAATATCAGTATGACGCCTTAAGCCGGCGGACGTTGGTGGATGGTCCCCGGACCGACATCAGCGATCAGTGGACCACCACCTATGACAAAGCCGGGCGCGTAATTGCCACTTCCGACCCCAATCAGCAGTCTCAGACGTTGAGTTATGATGGATTGGGGCAGTTGCAAACGATTGATTACAGTGTTCCCACCATGACGGATGTCCAGTTCAGTTATGACGCGGCGGGTCGGCGCACCCAAATGACCGATGGTTTGGGTACCACCACCTTTGTTTATGACACCCTGGATCGCATTCATCAGGTGAATGATCCCTTATCTCAGACCATCACCTACAGCTATGATCCGGCGGGACGGCGGACCGGGATGCAAATGCTGGGGCTGAATGAAACCACACCCCGTTCCATTGAATACGTTTATGATCAGGCAAACCGCCTCACGACGGTCAAAGACTGGGATGCAGCCACCAGTGATGTCAGCTACCAGTATGATGATGCCAACCGGATGACGGGAATGACGCTGCCGAATGGGGTACTGGTCACCTTAGAGTATGACCAGGCCAACCGGTTGACCAAAGTGCGGTATCACCAGGATAATGTCACCTTAATGCAGTATGACTACACCCTGGACAATGTTGGTAATCGCGTGGCCGTCACGGAGATGATCCCGGTGGAAACCACCACCCTACCCGCGCCCACGCTGGTTAGTCCAGCCAATACGACGGCCACGACCAATACCCTACCGACCTTCGATTGGAACGCAATTCCCAATGCGACGGCGACCACTGAATATGAAATCCAGGTAGACAATGACGCGAGTTTTGCCACCGCCCTAGAATTCACCACAACTGGAACTGCTACTGAACAAACCCCAACGGTGGCGTTGGTCGATGGCACCTACAACTGGCGCGTGCGCGCGCTGGATGCCGGTATTGAAGGCACCTGGAGTGCGGTCTGGCAGGTGACTGTCGACACGACCCCACCGGATGCTCCTACGCTGTCTGAGCCATTAGACCAAGCCACAACAATGCTGGTTAAACCGACCCTGAAATGGACAGCGGTAACCAGTGCTGTCGCTTATGAAGTGCAGATCAGCACGGCGGCTGAATTCACGACGCTGGTCATTGATCCGGCGACCACTGTCACCACCACCAGTTATGCCCTGCCCAGCGCCTTACAACAAGGTGAGTACTACTGGCAGGTGCGGGCCAAGGACGCCCTCGGTAATTGGAGTAACTACAGCGCCCTCCGCCAATTCAGGGTTAACTTACAAAAGACGCCAGCGGATGGCAGTGTGAGCGTAACCCAAAAACCGCCCTTTACCTGGGCACTGGTAACGGGTGCAACTTACGAAGTGCAGGTGGCAAGTGATCGTGCCTTCAGCAATCCGGAATTTACAGCAGCAGGCACATGCAGTACCAGTACTGGCAATTGTACGGCGACACCAGCGACTAATCTGAACTTTGGCACCCATTACTGGCGGGTGCGGCTTAATCTGGGTTCGGGGCTGGTAACTGCACCGTTTGTGTGGAGCTTGATTGTTTCACCGGCGTTACCGGCAGCACCCGTGTTGAGCCTGCCCGCCAATGCGGCCAGCGTGAATACCTCGACCCCAACCTTCACCTGGGCGGCCACGACCAGCACGGTGGGCGCGCCGTTCACCTATGAGCTTCAGGTGGACAACAACAGTGACTTCAGTAGTCCTGAATTTGACGGCAAAATGGCTTTCCTCACTCTGGGAACTTACATTACCACCGGCGTCTATGGCGCGGACGCTCCAAACATAATTACCTTGTGGTAGTGAGCCAGAAGCCGTATAACTCGTACCGGTCACCTCTTGGGTGACCATTGCATAACATCCCGGCGTTTTACAAGCTACATTGAGGACATAGCGGGTTGCACCGGAAACTGCACTCCATGACCAAGTGGGAAGCGCGTATGTCGTTACGGTGTTATCTGCCGGCGCAATCAGAGTAGGCGCAGTCGGTGCCACTGTATCGACGGTTAACGTGCGAGCCGTTGACCAGGCTCCGGGCGCACCGTAGGTGTTAACCGTCCGTACCCGCCAGTTAGACAACCCATCAGTAAGTGGCGTAACCGGTGTCTGGCTCAGTTCACTGCCACTGGCCG
>DATALK010000279.1:0-5675 GCA_036261085.1 Phototrophicaceae bacterium
TTCGAGCGGGCTTTGTTGTTTCAGCCGGATGACTTCCAGCCTCCGGCGGCATTCCTCTCGCGCATTAATCTCCTTCCCGGCTTTTTCCAATGACGTTTTAATGCTTTCTGCTTATATTCAAAGCTGGTTATTTAGAAAACAGGATTCCGCCCTTTGCGCGGATCACCACGCAAACCCTCTGACCCCGCAATCCCCGGAATCCCTGAAGTGAAGCTCTTGAAACAAACAGAGGAGGTTTTTACCCATGCTTAAACGTTGGCTTGGCGCGTTCGTGGTGACACTGCTGCTGAGTGTGGCCCTGGTGGTGGTCGCCCAGGAACAACCCGTCAGTACGATGGATGTCGCCACCCTGCCGGTTTCGACCACCAATTACGAAATGAACCCGGATGAATTGGCGCTGTCGCAAGTGTTTAAGACCGTCGTGGATTCAGCCGTGAATATTGGCGTCGCGGTTGCTGACCAGGGCTTTGGTACGGGCAGCGGCTTCGTGATTGACAGTGACGGTCATATTGTGACCAATAATCACGTTGTGGAAGGTGCTACCGCCATTCAGGTCACTTTTTATGATGGCCGCATTGCGACGGCGGAACTGGTGGGCCGGGACCCGGACTCCGATCTGGCGGTGATTAAGGTTGATCCGGCAGACGTGGGCGCGGAATTGGTTCCGGTGCAGTTTGCCGACTCGAATGAGGCATTTGTCGGCCAGCAGGTCATGGCGATTGGCAGCCCCTTTGGTGAAGATTTTACGCTGACCACCGGCATTGTCAGCGCGACCAACCGCACCATTGAAGGCGTCTCCGGTTTCCGCATTCCCAGCGTCATTCAAACCGACGCGGCCATTAATCCCGGCAACAGCGGCGGCCCGCTGCTGAACTGGGGCGGGCAGGTCATCGGCGTCAATTCGGCCATTCTCAGCGGCTCGCGCAGTGCTTCCGGTGTCGGGTTTGCCATCCCGGCCAATGCGGTGCGCCAAATTGTGCCGTATCTGATTCGGGATGGGAAATATACCCATACCTATCTGGGCATCAGCGGCGGCGCGCTGCAACCGGAGCAGCGTCAGATGATGGCCGTGCCGGACGATGTGAATGGTGTCATTGTCGGGTCTGTCGTGCCGGATGGCCCGGCGGAAGCTGCCGGACTTCGGGGGTCGGATACCGAAATTAATACGCCCTTTGGCCCGCAGCCCGTTGGTGGGGATGTCATTACGGCCATTGACGGCCAGCCCGTTTCGCAGGTCGCGGAGTTGACCGCGTATCTGGAAACCAACACGCAGCCGGGGGATGTCGTCTCGCTCACCCTCTGGCGCGATGGGCAGACCCAGGATGTGTCGGTGACACTGCAAGCGCGGCCCAGCAGCAATCAAACGGAACAGCCGTAAGCGTGGGCTAAACCCCATCCAAAACAAAACCGCGCTGGAGTTTCTCCGGCGCGGTTCCGATTTCATATACCAGTATGAACGTCAGGCGCAAGCACCTGGTTCATAGCCGTCCGAACTAATAACGTGGGCCGCGATCATTACCACCGCGACGATCACCACCTCGGTCTCCGCCGCGATCATCACCCCGGTCTCCGCCACCATACCGGCGGCCACCGCCGCTATCGGAGCGTTCTTCGCGCGGACGCGCTTCACTCACGGTCAGGGGACGCCGGTCTAATGAATACCCATTAAACCGCTTAATCGCTTCCTGCGCTTCCTCATCTGTTGCCATTTCCACAAAGCCAAAGCCTTTGGAACGGCCCGTTTCACGATCGGTAATCACGGTTACGCTGGTGATCTCCCCGGCCTGTTGAAACAAGCCGCGAATCTCAACATCGGTAGCGCTGTACGGCAGGTTGCCAACGTACAACTTCTTGGTCACGAGATGCTCCTATCGGGACAAAAAACGAACTTATGATAGGTGGTCAGTGGGGTGGCAAAATGCAAGCACAAACAACATGCGAGGAAAGCGCAATCCGGCTGGCGATCTTTAAATCCAACGGCCTCTATCCCCCTATCAATCAACATCTTCCCACAGATTGCGGGATTTGTAAAGATATTCGGTCAGGCAAAAATGGGCTTTTTAACCAGGAAAACAGCCTCAAGTTGGCGAGACAGAGGCGCACAGCCCTTGAATCAAAAAATCACCCTATTAGGTGATTTTCTGTCAGGTATCAACTGTCGGGGCGACGGGATTCGAAACTATGGCTCTATCTTGAAATGAAACTGATACCGACTTGGGCGAAAGCGCGGTAGCGAATCGAAAATTCTCACTTACGAACCCAGTTTAAGAGCCGGGTTTTTGTTATTTACTTGGTTGCGAGTATATCTAAAAACTCTTTTACAACTTTGTCAGGTTCATTTACGCATCGTGAATGCTTGAAACGGTCAAAATAAGATATACCACCATGTTGTTCAATTTGGCGGCGGCGCTCGTGATCGTCTGTAGCGCTTGATGGCGTGTGATATGTTGCACCATCAATCTCTAAAATGCCCCATTTTCCACGATAGCACACTAAGAAATCAGGAAATCGTGTTTGACGATTATCCCTACTTCCTACACGAGCAAGACAATTGGGGAAGTACATCACGCCTAGCCGTTCAAGTGCCTGTGCTATTGCAATTTCTCCTTTGGAGTTAAATCGCATCCCGCTCCAAACAAGCGGTGTCTTAGCATAAGAGTTTTGATTGCCGACCTGCTCCTGCGTTTCATTCTCTACAAATAACCTAGTACGCCAGTCCAAATCAATCTCAATAAGTCCTACAGCCACACGTATTTCAAAGTATTCCTCCCCTAAAACCGCTCTGAAGGCAGTGCGAATTGCGGAACGAAATGCGCCATCTTCTTGTGAGGGGCGTGTGTACGCATCACTATCAGGGGGATATATATCATTAAGATCATTAGTGTATTTATCATAGAACTCCGGCGAACCGCGCAAGAATACCCCTGTGAAATCATAATCTCCGTCTTGGTCATCTGGGTGAGAATAGTGTTCTGCGCTTACGACTAGCTCACAAGTGAGCAAAAGACGCGCAAAGTCTGACTGTCCCTTAGATAGAAGGTAATGAACTGCATTAGCAAGGAATTTTTCGTCTCGTGAGATTTGCTGGTCAGACATGACACATACCTACTTATGAGATAACTAACAATAATCATACACACTTCGCTGATTTTTGTCTTGACTTTTCCACAGTCAAACATACACACAGAAATTCCCCAACGTATCACAAACTTGAATATTTTGGGATACTTCATAGAGTTTTATGTAAGTGTGGCGGACTCTGGCAGCATCAAGGGGGCTTTGTAACCGTCATATCACAGTTGAATCGGTATTTGGAAGGGATATTGCATCTGGGCAAAAAGCCTGTTTTTGTCTACGAAAACAGCCTCAAATTGGCGAAGCCGCCGCGCGCGCCCCCTGAATCAAAAAATCACCCTATTAGGTGATTTTCTGTCGGGTATTAACTGTCGGGGCGACGGGATTCGAACCCATGACCTCTTCGACCCGAACGAAGCGCGCTACCGGACTGCGCCACGCCCCGGACACTATTTACTATACTGGATTACCCCACCGTTTTCAAGAGGCAATCAGTAGTTGAGTATCGTTTGGCTTCTTCGACTGTTTTAGTTTTTGAATACCCGTTATTTTTGAAAGTTCCCCATGACCAACCAACCTGTGACATTGACCGATCAGGCGCGGGCTATCACGCGCAATCTGACTACCCAGGCCGGAACCACGCTGCACCGGCTGGGCGTTCATCCCGATACCATCACCATTGCCGGACTGGTGGTGGTTGCCGTCGCCGCCGTGTTGATCGCGCGTGGGCAGTTTGTCCCCGCCGCCCTCCTGCTGGCGCTTGGCCTGCCGTTGGATGCGCTGGACGGCGCCGTCGCGCGCGCGATGCAGCGCCAGGATCAGTTTGGCGCGGTGCTGGATTCCACGCTGGATCGGTATGCCGACGCTTTCATTTTTGGCGGTTTGAGTTATCATTTTGCCGTTCATGGACGTTTCGAAATGCTGCTGCTGGCACTCGCTGCTCTCATCGGCAGTTTTGTGGTAAGCTATGTGCGCGCGCGGGCCGGAGAAGCAGGCTTGCCGGTGAAAATCGGCCTGTTTGACCGCTTTGTGCGGGTACTTATCATTTTGCTCGTCCTGTTTGTACCGGTGCTGCTGGAGTTGGGGGTTATCGTGCTGGCGGTTGGAACCAACCTGACCGGCTTACAGCGGTTGTGGTACGTCTATCGCCACATCAATTAGTGAGGTCGTTTCATCATGGAATTTCAGCCACAAGGCATTCTTCTGACAATTGGCGAAAGCCAGCTTCAAATTCGTTATTACGGCTTGATTATTGTTTTTGCTATGCTGGTCGGGGCGACAGTGGCCGCGCGGCTGGCAAAGCGGGTTAAATATGACCCCGAACACGTCTGGGGCGCGCTCACCTGGGCGATCATCCCCGGCATTATCCTGGCGCGGGCCTGGTTTGTGCTGTTCCCCTCGCAGTCTATCATCGCGGCAGGCCGAGATACCGGTTGGTATCTCCAGCACTTCTTTGATACCCAAAACGGCGCGATTGCCATCTGGAGCGGCGGCCTGAGCATTTTTGGCGCGGTGTTGGGCGGTTTCCTCGGCGTGTATGTGTACATGCGCAAGAATAAGCTGCCGCTGCCCGCGTGGTTGGACATCGCGGCTGTCGCGTTGCCGCTGGGCCAGGCGATTGGCCGCTGGGCGAACTTTATTAACCAGGAACTTTATGGCTCGGTGACAACCCTGCCCTGGGGTATCAGCATTGAGTCCGCGTACCGGATTGCGCCGTATCAGAGTACGATTGATTACCCGGTAGCGACCACGCTGTTCCACCCGCTGTTCCTGTACGAATCGCTGTTGAGTCTGCTGCTGTTCATTGTGCTGCTGAATCTTTTCACCCGGCAGCGCAGCCGCTTCCTGCCCGGCGATTTGATGCTGTTTTATATCGCGGGTTACTCGGCCATTCGCTTCCTGCTGGAATTCCTGCGTGTGGACATTACCACCGTCGGCAGTGGCATTAACGTGTCTCAGGTCGTCACCGGTCTTGGTTTTATCGCGGCAGTCGGGTATTTCCTGTACCGCCACCGTGCCGGAGCCGTGACCGCCGCGCCACCAGCGGCGGAACCCACCACCGAGCCGCCGTCAGCGGCGTAAAATAACCCCAAGCAAAAAAATCGGTAGGGGCGGTTCGTGAACCGCCCCGTTGTGTGTTTTACGAATGACCAAAACCACCTACGCGATAATGACCGCTGTGCCGCTGACGCTCACCATCAACATGCCCGTCCCCTGACCGGTGGAGATGGTTTCATAGTCCAGGTCAATGCCGATGATAGCGTTCGCCCCTTTCGCGCGCGCATCCTGAATCATTTCGTCCATCGCAATCTGTTTGGCTTCCACCAGCGATTTTTCATAAGCCGTCGCGCGCCCGCCAATGATGTCGGTGATGCCCGCCATAAAGTCGCGCAGGATATTCGCGCCGATAATGGTTTCGCCCGTGACGATGCCCAGATATTCCTGGATCGGTTTGCCTTCTAACGTATTGGTCGTCGTCAGTAACACAGTCATTGCCTCCTGATTCAAGGTTCTGCTGGTTTATACGAAAATTTCGACCCAACCGTTTCGCGCCACTGCCCCGCCCACAAAACCGTGACAAGCGCAGATTTTGCTCTAAC
>DATALK010000287.1:0-2493 GCA_036261085.1 Phototrophicaceae bacterium
AAACGGTACTCGTCACCGGCGCGACGGGTTTTCTGGGCGGGGCGCTGGCGCGGCGGCTGGCAGCGGACGGCGCACACGTTAAGGCCCTGGCGCGGCGGCCTAACCGGGATGTTTATATTCGGGATATACCCAATATTGAACTTGTTACCGGTGACATCACCAACGCTGACCGTCTGACAGCGGCAGCCCAGGGCTGTGACTATGTTTTCCATGTGGCCGCCGCCATGTGCGGTAAACAGGATTACCAATGTCAACTGAATGTTGCAGGCACACGGAATGTTATGCAGGCGGCAGTTTCCGCTCAGGTTCAACGCTTTGTCCACGTTAGCAGTATCGCCGTTTATGGGTATGGCTATACTGGTGATGTTGCTGAAGCCATGCTGCCCCGCCCAGGCCGCGTCCCTTATAACATCACCAAAGCCGAAGGTGAAACGGTGGTGCAGACCATCGGCCAATCGAAAAATGTCCCGTATACGATCATCCGCCCCGGCATGATTTACGGGCCGCGCTCCGGCATGTGGACGGAAACGATGTTTAAACTGGCACGCCGTCGGCCAACCATTTTTGTCGGCGATGGGGGCGGTCACGTCCACACCATTTATGTGGATGATGTGGTGGATTTAATGGTCACGGCGGCAGCCCATCCGGCGGCGGAAAACGAAGTTTTTAACTGCGCGCCCGACCCGACTCCAACGTGGCGGCAGTTCCTCGGCGGCTATGCGAAATTGGCCGGACATCAAAGCTGGCTCGGTTTACCGCCGCTGCTGGTCAAAATCATCGCGCCGCTGTTGGAAGGCCTACTGACCTTGACGGGTGAGCCGCAGGACATTCCCGCGCTGATTCCCTTCGCTACCGGCAAAACAACCTACAAAATGGACAAAGCGCGCCGCTTGTTGGGCTGGCAGCCCCAGGTCAGCCTGGAAGAAGGACTGCGCCGCTGCGAACCCTGGCTGCGCGAAAAGGGGCTGCTGGTTTGAGCGATATTCTTAAAGTGCTGGTGGTCGTGCTGGCCGCCGTTGTGGCTGGTATCCTCGGCTGGTGGCTGTTGATCGCTACCGAAGGCGTCTATCTGGGGCGGCGGGTCGTTGGCTGGCTGTATGATGCTTACGCGCACCGCTACGACGGCGTCAAAAACTACTACCGTGAATACGAACACCGCTATCTGGCGCAGCCCATCATGGACGCGATTGCGCCGCACCAATCGCCGCTGGTACTGGATATTGCCACTGGCACCGGGCGCATTCCGCTGGCGTTGATGCGCCACTCCTTTTTCCAGGGGCGCGTCGTGGGCCTGGACATCAGCCGCCGGATGCTGCGCTTTGCGACCAAAAATCTGTATGTCTTTGATGATCGGACGCACTTTATCTGGGGGACAGCGGAAAAGCTGCCCTTCCCCGATAATTCTTTTGACGTCGTCACTTGTCTTGAAGCGCTGGAATTTATGACGCGCCCCAAAGCCGTTTTGCAGGAGATGGTACGGGTGCTGCGTCCGGGCGGATTGCTGCTGGTCAGTCAGCGGATTAATACCAAACTGATGCCCGGTAAAACCTGGACAGCGGGCGAGTTTCAGGAAGTTCTGGCGGAAATGGGCGTTGAGGATGCCCATGCCCAAATCTGGCAGGTGGATTATCGTAAAATCTGGGGAAAAAAAGCGGGCAATTCACTGGTGACCGGGGCGCGACCATTGGCCGAAGTGCTGCGCTGCCCGCGCTGTCAGGCAAGCCGAATGGAAGATCGCCAGACACAATGGGTCTGTGGCAACTGTAGGGCGCAAGCGGCAGTTGGAACCGATGGCGTCATTGAATTATGGCCGCTGGAATAACCTCAGCAGCAAAATAACACCTGAAAAACAGGCAAGAACAGGTAACATTATAAATTATTACAAACCACCCTATTCACCGCATAAACGCTAGTTGCTTTTCCAAGCGCCCTGCTATAAGCTGATAGTATCAGATGACAAAAACGAAACCGGATTGAACCAGATGTCCAACCAAACCCATGACCGTCCCGACGATGAACACACCCTTCCCAGCCGCAAATTCGCGTATTCCGAATCGTTGGACAAATTGGCGGAAGAACGTCCGGTAGAAGCACCCCGTATGACCGAAACGGGGGCGCGAGCGCTCACGGCGGGTGCGCCCTGGCTGCTGCGGCAGCATTTCAGTAACCAGATTGACCTGACCAAAGAACTCAACAGCCGCTACCCGGCGCTGCAACTGCTGTCCGTTAGCCGCTTCCGCAACCTGGATACGCGGCACGGGGTCGCCACGTTGGCAACAGCGGATGGCGTCGCCTCGCTGACCATTGATGCGGACGGCGCTTCCGGGATGATGGATTTTGCGTTTTCGTTTGCTTCGATCCATACGCTGCGGTTCCGGCTTGACCATCTCACCGCTGTTGATCGCACCTCCTGGCTGGATCGGATGCACCGGGACAAAGATGATGTGGCGTTCCTGTGGGGCGAAAGCCGCTGGAACCAAGATTACGTCATCT
>DATALK010000289.1:0-10495 GCA_036261085.1 Phototrophicaceae bacterium
CTACGCGGCCACAACGGGAAAACCCCAGCGAAAAATGGTGCGGTTCCCAAACAAATTTAGGGACCCAACCGCTGGCGTCCCCGGCTGGCAGCGGCGGCATATGGAATGGTTAGAAACGGAGACCGCTCCAAAAAGCAACGATGCCCAGATAGACCAGAAAATACCCCAGATAGGTGATGGTGTGTTCCCAGCGCGGCGTGCGCGTTGCCAGTGTCCCCATCAGCCGGTGATCGTATTCGTACAACATCCAGACCAGATCGCGCTCAAAAATACAGGCTAAACCCAGCGCCACCGCGATAATTCCCAATGTCAATAACATGGCAAACCCTCGTTGACCGGCAGCAAACCGCGCCCCCTTAATGGGGAACATCCGACACGGCGTCCGGCATCATTTCAACGAGGATAACCATAACACACAAATTTTACGGCCAGCGTAAAGATTTTCTGAAACCCGCTACGGCGTCGCTAGTTCCGGCGTTGGCACTATCGGCCAGTTAAAACGGCATTCGTTTTTAGCGCCGCGCGCAACTGTCGGACAGGTAATAATCACGCGGCCATCATACTGAACCGTAAAAGTGTCTACCGTATCGCCGTTTTGCATCTCTTTACGCCAGAACAGGTTGGCCTCGTTAATCAGAATTTCGCGGCTGTGTTCCGTCACGCAGCCGGAAGTATCACTGACCGTCCGCCGTTCCAGCACCACCCGGGAACAAACCCCCGACGGCAGCGTATCCTGCTTGATGCGATCACCGGAATAATCGTCATAACCGCCGTCGCCCCCGCGGATAAATTTCAGGGCCAGGACGTTCAGATCGTAATCACCCGTGTTCAGGATGGTAAAACTGACATCATTGTAACTGAGAACGACAGCCGCTCCCGCGCCGCCCAAGCCGACGGAAAAGACTCGATCTTTGCCGCCCATAATCACAAACGTGGCGACAGCGCCCAACAGCACCACCAACGCCAACAACAGCAAAACGGTTTTCCGCGAACTGACACGCGGGGCTTTGGTCGCGGTAGCTTTGGCGGTTGAGACATTCGGCAGCATCAACGAATCGCTAAACGACGGATTGGTGGGGGTCGGTGAGGGCATCGGCGTTTGCATCAGGGTCGGGACTTCTATCGTAAAGCCGTAAGCCTTCTTGATGGCCCGGATAAAGTCCATAGCGCTGCGATGGCGCTTCTCTGGCTCTTTTTCCAGCGCCTTCAGCAGTTCCCGCTCAACCGCCTCGGGAATATTTTTATCTTTGGAACGCGGCGGCGGCGGTGGGTCGCTGATGTGACTCAGGGCAATTTCCATCGGCGATTCACCGGTAAACGGGGTTTCGCCGCAAATAATTTCATAAAGGATCACGGCCAGTGAGTAAATATCACTCTGGGGCATCGCTTTATTCGACGAAATGGCCTGTTCGGGAGCGATATAACGCGGCGTGCCAAAAGCAGTGCCGAGGGTCGTTTCAGAAGAAGTTCGCAGCACCAGACCAAAATCGGTGAGAATGGCCTTATCGTTGTCATCTAACAGGATATTGGAAGGCTTAATGTCGCGGTGAATAATCCCTGCCTGATGCGCAAAATCAAGCGCGGACGCCACCTGCTCCATAATATGCAGCCCTCGGCGCACATCCATTTTGTGGCCCGAACGGTGCAGTCGTTTAAGTTCCTGCGCCAGGTCTTTGCCTTTGATTAACTTCATCGCCAGGAAATAAACGCCGTCCTGCTCACCATATTGATAAATGGTAATGATGTTGTCGTGTTCCAGGACCGCAACCGCTTGCGCTTCGCGCTGGAACCGTTTGGTCAGGGTCTTATCACTTTCCACATCTTCCGGCGAAAGGATTTTGACAGCAGCGGGGCGCTGCAAGCGGTAGTCCATCGCTTTATAGATTTTTGCCATCCCGCCCGTCGCCAAAACGCTGGTCAGGCGGTAGTCACCAAACTGTTTGCCAATTAACGGGTCTTTACTGCTGGTATCAATTCCGGTCAGGGTGGTTGCCTTTTTTGTCACGCTTCGCTCTCATTCGGTACAGTTGGCTCGGGGGTCATTATCATTATAGCGCCTCACGCTTTTTAGATAACCAAAGAATTTTTGAATTTTTACCGCAAAACGATAACACCAGCCTGGAATATGGTGGAGCGGAAAAACAAGAACTGGGCGAAAGATGGCTCGCCCAGATCAATTGGCTGAATTTAGGGGTAAAACTCAAAAACAGTGGAAAATCAGTAAAGCGCCGCCCCCCTTAGCGGTTGATGTAGCGCGATAGCTCCTGGCCGAAATACAGTTTTTCCAGTGACGAAACTAACTAACTGCCGTTCCCGCCAAAATCCGACAGAATTCCCAATCGGGTCGCTTCTTCGGGAGAAATGGTTTTACGGCCATTGTCTTTATTGACCATCTCGGCCAACCGATCCGGGTCAAACAAATCCTCAGCCTGATCCGCGTCCAGTGTATTCAACTGGTCAAAAATGTCAAAGTCGAGATTGGCAATCGGTTCAAAATGGAGTTCTTCCGGTTCCGGGGCCGGAGCCGCCGGACGTTCGATAACGGGCGACAATGGCTCGTCCACCGAAGTTTTGAGTTTGCGCGGCACTTTCTTTTCCGGCTGGACTGGAGCTTGCGCGGCCTGCGACGGCTCGACAATAAACGCCGATGCGCCCAGGATGGCGATCAAGTCCTGCACCGATTGGCGGCCATACCGGTTTACCAGACCAAACTGGCGTGAGCCGGACTGACCGTCAAACACCACACACAGATAGTGGTGCAGGCCCACCGAAAACACAAAAACGTCTTTTTCTTCGCCGTCATAAAATTGCAGACTTTGCGCCTGACCACCCACCAGATCACTCATCTCAATCGTGGTGGTTGCCATCGGCAGCAGCGCACTGGTCAACTGTTCCCGGTTCAGGTAGCCAACTGCGCCCCGCTCCAGGATGGTTTCGCCGCTGCGGTCTACCAGCACAATTGCCATCGCGCCGACATCCGACAGCAGGCGATCCACAATCGAGCGCGCGTTGTTGGCATCAATAATGGGCACGGGGCCATGCCGCCGGGGCGCTTCAACGGCAGCCGCCGGAGTCTGCGCGGCCTGAAAAATATCCTCGCCTTGCAGCCCTGCCACCAGCACCCGCAAAAATTTATGGATGTCAACGGGACGGTGCATGTAAATAAACGGCGATTCAGCCTGAGTTTCGGCGTCCAGGTCTTCCGGGTCGTCAATATCAGCCAGGATAATCACCGCCGTATCCGGCGATGTTTGTTTGACCCGCAGCGCCAGCTCTAATCCCCGCATCTCATCATACAGTTCCCAGGCGGTCACTAATAGACTAGCGCCGCCGCGCCGGACTTCTTCCAGCGCTTCGGCCCCACCAGGAGCCAGAACATGCGTTACGGGATAATCAAGGAGGTCCGTTGCGGCGCGAACAATCCGCGCGAGGGTCCATGTCGGGTCTACAGTAATGATACGCGGCAGAGAAGGCATAAAATATCCTGTTCAGCCCACTAACCTGAATTCAACTATCTCATTATACTCCAAAAAGATTGGGGTAGAAGACACCGTCTATGCAGGATGTATTAAGATTTAGCCCATCTGATACATCACTGAAAACCGTATCGGCCCCAGGACCTCCGCTGCCAGGCGGGCAGAGTCAATGGCCCGACTGGTATACTCAAAACTGCGGCGGCCCGACTGCGCCTGCTCATAACGTCTTTCTTCCATGAAGAACTGGTAAACTGACCGGCGCACGCCCTGAAGCACGGCGACCCACCAGGGACGCGCCGCAACCACCGGGGGCAAAACCGACTGCGCGGCCGCCCGCTGGTGTAAACGCTCCCAGGCCAGTTGTTTCTGCTGGGAGGTGATGGCCGCTGGCTGAAGGGCCAGGCCAATGAAACTGTCCAATTCACCATCACGCAAATCCATGAGCGACCTCTTGTGCCCAGTTGGTGGTGTTCAGTTTATGCCGCAGACTTTCCCGCGCATAATACAAACGGCTCTTCACCGTGCCTACTGGACATTCTAACACATCAGCGATTTCTTCGAGGCTTAAGCCGTTTAAATAATGTAAAACGACCACAACGCGCTGGTTAAAATTCAACTCCCGAATGGCCTGCCGCACCTGATCTTGCAGTTCATTCGACTCCGCCACATGATCGGGCGAGTGCCAGACGGGACTCATTAAACAATCTACCACCGCTTCAAGGGAAACCCGCCGCTTTTTCTGCCGGGACACCCAGGTATAACTGAGGTTCACCGTCACCCGATACAGCCAGGGCGCTAACGGCAGCGTAGTATCAATCCGGTTGGCGTACCGGTGTAATTTCAAAAAGCAGTCCTGGGCGATGTCTTCCGCCACCGCACTATCCTGGGTAATAGCAACCGCCGTGCGATAGACCTGAGCATAGTAGCGATCAAATAATGACCCTAAAGCACTAAGGTTATCTTGCCGAACGCGCTCAATCAATTCGGCATCACTGGCTTCCGGCTCCGTAATCGACATAATTCTGACTCCGGTAGGTTTGGCATGACTTCACAGCTTTATGTCTATGAATACTATCATTTCGATCCGGGACATACAACACAAATTACTTACCCAATTAATTATGAACATTCAACAAATTTTAAATACCAATCGGTTTTAAACCGACGGGTGTCTATGCCTTAAGATAGGCGGAAAGCCAGTGGATGAGAATAGTACCCGCGTCGGACAAAAGGTTATGGGGAAGTTTATATTCAGTAGTTAAATCATCAGGGCCAGCCCTAGCGCTGAAGAAACCGATCTCCTATCAACGATTACGGGCAGCCATAAGTGACTGCCCGCTCATCACTTGATTTCGCACCACCGCTATTATGCCCTGGCCGGCACGGCAGTTTCCTCTGGTCCCGCCTGAACATGGCGCAGAGCGGCAACCAGCAGCGCGCCCATCATCAGCGCCCCAATGGTGAACGGCGCACTGGCTCCCAACACCTGAAACGCCGCGCCGCCCATACTGGGCGTGATCGCATTCGCGGCGCTCACCAGCGATGAACTCACCCCCAGCGAACCGCCGATATGGGCCGCATTGACGCGCTTGGTAATCAGACTGTTGATACTGGGCGACAGCACCGCGCCGCCAATCGTGGCCGGGATCATAGCAATCATAATCCAGGCAAAACCCAGCCATCCCGTCTGGCTGTCGTCCGGCAGCGGCACGCGCACTTCAGCGGCCAATTCCCGGCCTGCGGCGGTGTCAGCCTGAGCGAATTCCCGCAGCATCTCCGTCTTTGAATACCAGGGAACCGGCTGCGTGGGTGTAATCGCGGTTAACAGCAAGCCCACTGCCAGCAAGCCCAACCCGGCATAAATCAGCTTACGTTCGCCATACTTGCGGCTCCAGACGCCGATATACTTGCCCTGTACCAGCACCAGAATGAGACCCACAAACACAAACAGCAGCGCGTTCCCAGAGGCATTCATCCCCAGGCGGCTGAGGGTAAACAAGGACAGCAGACTCTCAAAACCGCCAAACACCAACTGCTGCAAAAACATCAGCACCAGTAAGACGCCGATCAGCGGGTTACGCAGCGAACGGCTGATATTCGCCACTACATTCACCGACGCCAACGTTTTCGCTTTACCGCGCTGCTCAACCGGCAGGGTTTCCTTGAACCAGAACGCCGTCAGCAAGATGGACAGCAGCGAAAAACCGGCTGCCAGTAATGCCGGAACGTGATAGTCATTGCCGCTTAAGACCAGCGCGATCCCACCAATGGCCGGGCCGAGGGTAAAGCCCAGGCCAAACGCCGCGCCAATCAGTCCCAACCCCTGCGTGCGGGTCTTTTCAGTCGTGCTGTCGGTAATCGCAGCCTGGGCTACCACAATGTTGCCGCCGGTCAGACCGTCAATGATCCGCGAGAGAAATACCAGTGGCAGCGCATTGGCAAAACCCAGCAGAATAAAACCGGCAAAAGTGCCTAACTGGCTGGCAATCAACACCGGCTTGCGCCCATACCGGTCTGACAGTGAACCCAGGATGGGGCTGCCAACTAACTGCATCAGCGGGTAAGCCGTTTGCAGCAAACCGACCATAAAGGCATCCGCCCCAAACGCCGCCGCGTATAACGGCAGCAGAGGGATGATAATGGTTAAACCTAATAAATCCACCAGAACGATGACAAAAACCGGCAAAATCCGTTTAAAATCCAGCTTATCGGCAGAAGCCGCGGCTTGGGTCATGAGATTATTCCTTCAGATTGGTAAGACAGATATTGCAGACAAGATAAAATTGGGGCGCTGGGTTTCAGCGCCCCGCGAAGTTTAGGTCAGAGGGAAGGCCCGCCAACCTTGAGGCAGCAGCGCCACCCCGACGATCACCAGCACCAGTACCATCACCACGAGAATCAGATGACTGCGATAACGTGCAGGAGCCGGTGCATCCTTAAAGCGGTTGTACATGTTCGCCAGCGCGACGGCGACGGTCATCACCACCACATGCAGCCAGTTATATGGTTGCAGCAGATTAAAACCAATCGTGCTGGCATACACGATAAAAAACACCAGGCCAATCAGCCATTGCAGCGAGGCTAACATGCTAAAAGCCATCATCAGCCGCTGGGTTAGCTTGTCGTAGTCGGCCTTTTGCGCCAATCCCAGAACTAATTTAACAAGCACAACAACAGTCACAATGACCAGCAACCAGCGCACCAGCGAGTGCAAATGACGCAAGCCGGTCAACATGCCGCCGCTGGCGGGAGCCGGAGCCGCGCCCGATTGGGCTGCCGTATCCGGGGCAACAGTGGCCTGGAGTGTCGCTTCCGGCGTCACATCCTGAGCGAATGACAGACCAATGACACTAAGGGACAGGAGCAGTATTGCCAATACGATGAATATACGAATCCGTGACATGAGTTACTTTTCCTCCTCGGTTAAATGGTGAAGCACTTCATCCAGCCACCGCAGTTCGGCGGTCAGGTGGTAACGTAAATGGTCAATTACGAGCTGCATACTGCCTGCGTGCGCGGGAATGGCCTGCGCCGCTTCCACTTCAGCAGCCAAAGCCTTACGCCGTTCCAGCAGATAAGTGCGCGCTTCGGCAGGTGGCAGACTGTCCAAAAAGGCCAGGCCGATGTCACCAGCAAAGCGCTGGGGTAAATGCGCGGCCAGATTTTCCCGCAGCAGTCGTTGAAAGACGGCCTCCCCTTCCGGTGTCACCTGATAGACACGGCGCGGTGGGCGGTTGCCCTCCTGAATTTCCGTCTGGGTAATCCAACCGGACTCGGCCATCTTGTCCAGCAGATAATAAGCAGTGGGCTTTTTGAGTTCCACACAGGAAGCCATGTTCTGGTTGATAAATTCATGGAGTTGATAACCATGCATGTCAGCCTGGCGCAGCAGTCCCAGCAGCAGCAGTTCCCGTTCCATCACTGATCCTGACTATTCAGTTCTGACTATTCAATCCTGATTATACAGCACCAGATGAGACGATCCTTGCGACTAGATGAGCGTCCGCTAAACGTCGGAACCTAACCAACGCTTTGGCGTACAATAAACAGCGGTGAATTGCACAATGGAAAAAACATACGATGGACTTTGAACAAGATAAACGCTCCTGGCGGACGATCCTTCTGGCGGGGTTAGCCTTTATCGCCATCACGGTGATTTTGACGATAGCGATTGAAGCCATCGGCAAGGAACGGATTCAGGCGTTTGTCCAGCAGGCCGGAGCGTTCGCGCCGCTGGTGTATATTGCGCTGCGGATGGCCTCGTATATTGTCGCGCCGCTCAGTACCGGGCCGGTACAGTTTGCAGCGGGGGTGCTGTTTGGCCTGTGGCCGGGCGTGATTTATTCGATCATCGGGGAAGCACTCGGCGGCAGCGCTAATTTCTGGATTGCGCGCAAGCTGGGCCGCCCCGTCGTGCGGCGCTTGGCCGGAGACAGTGGCATGGCCCGCATCGAAAAGTTTTACCAGCAGGCAGGTCAAGCCTGGACGCTGGTGTATGCGCGGCTGTTCCTATTTGCTATCTACGATTTTTTGAGCTACGCGGCGGGCTTTACGCCGATTAAATACCGCCAGTATTTGCTGATTACCGTTGGCGTTGGGATTGTCCCCACATTTATTGCGGTGGCGGTTGGCTCGACCCTCAGCAGCGGCAATTACAACCAACTGCTGCTGTTATACGCCGTGCTGGCGGTGCTGGCAATTGTGCCGATGGTTTTCTACCGACGCATCCGGCGGGTGCTGAAGCTGGAACCGGCGGGTGAACGGAAATAATCTGACTGTTCTACTCAGGTTTCTCACAGCAGAATACTGATTTTTCCATCCAGGGATAGTACGGCAACACTATCGGTAGGATTAATTTCTATTTTCTTAAAGATTCGATACTTATCGAACAATAAATCGTTGCCGGTAGTTGGATAGCAATAGTGGATTTCAAACTCCGATTCGTTTATAGGTACTACCATTTTAACTTTCCCTATAACCAAAATACCGTTATTGGTAAGATCAACAAAAACCCTTCTTTGTAATATTTGATTGCTAAAATAGCCACTGGTTCCAAAATATAAAATCCTGATTAGGCTAATAGGAACTACCGGCGCAAAAATACACAATAGATATAGAAACGGCAATTCTGCTCTTGAGACACTGTTAGGGGACAAACCATTGGTAATTACTAGAAGCAGCGTTAAATATAAAAGCAATATAGTTAAACTTACAAATATACTTGAATTCTTTTTTTCATTATTACTATACTCGGAAAAATCCATATCCCTTAACATAAAATTCTTTTCGGTTGCTTTTTCACCATAAACTTTGTGTCCCCTTCCCCATATCACACTCTCATTTTTACTATCCGTCAGTTTTAGATTTGAAGGAATATTTTCCATAGAATAGCTTCTTTTTATCATTGTAGGGTCCTTAGGTGGTGGCAAATCATTGACTGGCAAAGAATAAAGCCCTATTAAGAAGTTTAGACTTTATCAGTCAAGATGTTACCACCACTCGTGAAATAGTAACTATAGCCCCTGCAAGAACTCCAGCACCGCCCGGTTAAATTCTTGGGGCTTCTCCATATTAGGGACATGCGCGCAGTTCGGCAGAACAAGTTTCCGCGCGCCTCGGATTTCGGCGGCCATTACATCCGCCGCTCGCAGGATTTCGGGATGATCGAGCGCTCCGGCAATCACCAGTGTCGGCACATTAATTTCACTCAACCGCTCCACAGCTGGCGGATTGAGCGGCTGCACCGGCTGCGAATCGGCAATAGCGAAAGTCTGATTTTCAACCGGAATCCGGTTCATAGCTGCCGCGCGCTGCCGAACCACTGCGTTGACCTGACCAGGCTGGCGGAACATCCCATCTACCCACAGCCGAATTTGCAGGTCGGACGTGCACTCCCAATCACCCTGCTGCATCGCACCAAACATTTCCAGCAGGAGCGGCGGCGGTTCGCCCTGCATCGCAAAACCGCTGGGTGTGGCCGAAACCGGAATCAAGGCGGCCACACGCTCCTGGTGTTCGAGTGCAAAATCAAGGATCAGCTCACCGCTCAACGAACAGCCCAACAGATAAGCGCGTTCCACTGCCAGATGATTAAGCAGTTGGAGCAAATCATCCCGCCGCGATACTGGTCCCGCCGCCGGGTCGGATTTACCAAAGCCGCGCAGGTCATAACGAATAACCCGATAATGGCGAGTCAATTCAGTCCACTGGTCATCCCACATCCCGCTGTCCACAAAACCGGCGTGGGATAAAACCAGCGTC
Organism: Phototrophicaceae bacterium; assembly: GCA_036261085.1. GTDB lineage: Bacteria > Chloroflexota > Anaerolineae > Aggregatilineales > Phototrophicaceae > CFX2. Next base: position 9,738 of record DATALK010000289.1, read on the forward strand.
TCACCCTGCCCGGCCATTTCATAGTAGATGTTCCCGCCATTAATCCGTACATAACCGCTGGTCATTGTCTTATCACCTCAGTCTGTCTAAACACTTCCCTCATGGTATACTGCTTGGGTGACATCTGCTGTCACCCAAATTAGATGAGATTCCACCATGCGCGCTGACCGGCTTATCACCCTCATTATGCGGTTACAAACACGCGGGAAAGTCACCGCGCAAACGCTGGCGGCAGAACTGGGCGTTTCCCGGCGCACCATTCTGCGCGATGTGGAGGCCCTGTCAGCGTCGGGCATTCCCATTTATGCCGAAGGCGGACATGGCGGCGGCATCGGGCTGGATGAGAACTACCGGACGACGCTCACGGGGCTAAAAGAAGCCGAACTCCGCACCCTGTTTATTGCCGCCAATACCCAACTGCTGGACGACATTGGTTTGGGTGGCGCTGCTGAAAGCACACAGCTCAAATTACAGGCCGCCCTGCCCGCCCGCCATCAATCCATCGTGGAACAGGTGCGCCAGCGCCTTTACATTGATCCCGTCTGGTGGTGGCACGATACTCAGCCGCAGCGCTTCTGGAAAGAACTGCAACAGGCGGTGTTTGAAGACCGACGGATTCGGGTAACTTATGAATATTACAGCGGAGAGATGGTCGAGCGGGTATTGGAACCTTACAGCCTGGTCGCCAAAGCCAGCCATTGGTATCTGATCGGGCGGCGGGAGGCGGAGTTCCGCCTGTATCGCGTCTCCCGTTTTCA
>DATALK010000298.1:0-9169 GCA_036261085.1 Phototrophicaceae bacterium
GGATAGGCCAGAAGTCATCCATCAATTGTTACGGATGACTTCATACACCTGCGCCCCATCCGCATCAAACACCAGCCGCAGGTAAGGCGCGTCGGCCACCGCTGACCGCATTTCAACATCATCAGCAAAGGGTTCACCCCAGCGGAACATGGTTTCCAGACTGGCGGGGTTGGTCACAAGCTGCGGCACAATGACATAATCAATATCCGCATTTTGCAACAAGTCAGCATTCGCCGGATTCGCCGGATCATGCCAGAAGGCGCGCAGTTGGTCTTGTTCTTCCAGGCTGGCTTCATTACCCCGGAAAAACGGCTGCCAGCGGTAATACACGCTGTTGCGTTCGCTGATGACCGGAACCCAATCGCTTTCGTGGGAATTGTCTTTGAGCGTACCAGGGAAATTTAACACGCGGGCAGCGGGCGGTGTGTTGGCTTTCAGCCAGGTCATGGCCTGCACGTCAGCCTGGGATGAAAACGTACCATAAAAACCGATGCGGCCTTTGGTGAGAGGTAAAAGTTGTTGGTTGAAGGCCAGCACGCCCAATAGCATAACGATCAATCCGCCGAGCAGCACGTAGACGCCGCGCTGGAGTGCCGCGCCCAAACGTGGTTCCAGCCAGCGCTCCCACAGCCATAATAAACCGAGGCCACCCAGAATGGTGTAGGGGATAATTGGCCCGTGCCAGGCGATACTGAAGGGATAGTCATACCGCAGCACCGGGGCGACCAGCCAGGGAACAAGGCGTTCTAGCAGGCCGAGGGTGGAAAAATCCAGCACCAGCAGCAGCCAACCAACGGCCAGCAGCGCCGCTTGATGGCGCTGTTTCAGGCCGACCACCGCGCCGAGAATGGCGACGGGCAACACCCACACGCCGTGATAAAAAATCAACATGCGCCAATAGTCAGGACTGCGTTCAAACGGCGAGACGATGTTAGAGCCGAGCAAATCTCGAATGTTGACCAGCCAGGGCGCAAGCGCCAGCACCGCCACCAACGGCACGGCTACTACCAGCACCAGCCAGACGCGCGGGGTGGGGCGGGGGTGGCCGAACCACATCGTCAGCAGCCAGGGAACATAGCCCAGACCCAAAATGATCGTCGTGTCAGGATGCGCCAGTACTGCCGCGCCTAACATCAAACCAGCGGCGATCGCATCCGGCCACAATCGCTGGCGCTGATAACGCAGCGCATAGGTGAGGAAGGCCAGCGCAAACACCAGGCCCAGCAGCGTCGTAAAATGGGAGTCCATAAAGGCAGTGAACAAACCCATCCCGGCCAGCATCGTGACCGCCATTGTTCGACCTAAACGTTTATCGCGCAGCTCCGACCCGAAATCGTAGGCGAGCCAGATCAGCAATACCGCCAGCACTGCTGCTACGCTGAATTGAATGGTATGCAGGCCTACGCCAAGCTGTTGGCTGAGGTAGGCAATCAGCAGGGGAAAACCGGGGGCATACAGATAGGTAATTTCGGGATGCCAGGGGGCCAGTGTTTTAAAGCCGCCGCCCAAGCGCGCCATTAAACCCAGGTAACCAAAACCCTGCGCGTCGGTTCCCAGAGGCACGGGCAGCACCAGCACGGGCACAATAAACACCAGCGCCGCGCAGACAAAAAAGACCAGATCGCGCGGCCCCGGCCAACCCTGGTCGGCGTCCGGCAGGGTTTTGCCTAATTTTTCCGCGCGGCGTTGGCCGTAAGAGAGCGTGCCGCCCAGGAAAATGGTTGTCACCAACGCGAATAACAGATAATCAATAACCAGCGTGTTCCAGCCAAATAACATGGCCCAAAAAATCGCGCCGCCCATAACCAGCCCTAAGGCCAGCGCCGCCGCCAGTCCGATGCGGGGTTGAGCGGTATTCCAGGCGGGAGCCAGCATCGCCCCCGCGCCAATGATGACTGCGCCAAAAACAAATATCACCAGCAGTGTCATATACACCCTTACAATAGATGATAAAAAACCTGGGGAGTATAGACGATCAGTCGGGGGTTAGCTACGGAGGTAAAACAAAACCGGGACACGATGGTTGTGTCCCGGTTAGCTGGATTGCCAATGGCGTTGTCAGGTGTTACGCATTTTCCAGGTGAGCGCGCAGCAGCCAAGCCATTTTCTGGTGCTGCTGGAGATAGCCCGTGAGCAGGTCTTCGACGCCGACATCATCCGCTTCATCATCAATACGTTCAATATCTTCGCGGAGGAAACGCACCAGGGCTTCGTGGTCGGCACAGGCATTACCCACCATCGTCTGCCAGCCCGGAGAGACGCCGGGTTCTTCGGTCAGCCGGGTTAGTTCTTTGAATTCTTCCAGCGTGCCGGGAGCGGTTTCCCCATACTGGCGAATGCGTTCCGCCGTTTCGTCAATGATTTCGGCCAGTTCATCATACTGTTCTTCAAACAGCAGATGCAGTTCGCGGAAGTTTGGCCCGGTCACGTTCCAATGATAATTCCGCAGTTTGGTATACAGCACAAATTCGTCGGCCAACAGAACGCGCAGAATACTGACTACATCGGCTACGGACTTCTCATCAAGGCCTAATTCCAGTTTTACAGCCGTGTTTGTTTTTGTTGCCATATCATCCCTCTTGTATCGTCAAATTCATTCTCAAAGAATAAGGCTGTTGTATAAGATGGCGGTCTCATTTTGATGAGATTTTCATTATAATGGCGCGGTACGCCTGATTTCCAATGGAAGCATTTGTTTAAACGGACAATTCGAGGAACAAGTATGCAGATTGCAGCCGATAATGCCGCTTTAACCAGCGCACAACACGGTCTGACGGAAAGCGAAGTGGCCCAACGGCGTCAGCGCGGCCAGGGCAACACGGTTCGCCTGGAAACCAGCCGGTCTTACCGGAAGATTTTACGCGAGAATCTCTTCACGTTTATCAATATGGTGTTGTTCGCCATTGGCACGGTGTTGGTGCTGCTCGGTCTGTATACCGATGCGCTGCTGTCCGTTGGGATTGTGATGCTCAATGTCGTCATTGGCATCATTCAGGAAATGCGCGCCAAACGGACGTTGGACAAAATTGCACTGCTGACCCGGCCCAGGGCCACTGTCCTACGTGATGGTCAGGAAAAAACGGTTGACCCCACCGAGATTGTTCTGGGTGATGTGCTGGTAGCGCGGCCCGGCGACCAGATTGTGGTGGATGGCGTTGTGGTTGGCGTGGGGAAGATGGATGTAGACGAGTCGTTACTCACCGGCGAGTCCGACTTGATTGTGAAACAGGCCGGGGATGAAGTTTATTCGGGCACATTCTGTGTGAACGGCACCGCGAGTTATGAAGCAACCAAAGTGGGTCTGGACAGCCTGGCGAACAAACTGGCGGCGGGGGCACGGGCGTTTCGGCAGGTCAGGACGCCGCTGCAAACCGATGTGGATTTTATCATTCGTGTGCTGGTGTTGTTGGCGGTTCAACTTGGTATTTTATTTGGTTTGGCGGCGTTGGTTGCCAGTTTACCCGCGACGGAAACCGCGCGCGTGGCGGCGGTTGTAGTGGGCCTGATCCCCAACGGCCTGTTTTTTATGATTAGCATCGCCTACGCGATGGGCGCGGTACGAATGGCGGGCAGCGGCGCGCTCATTCAGCAGTCGAACGCGGTAGAGTCCATGAGCAATGTCAACGTGTTGTGCCTGGACAAAACCGGCACACTGACCGCGAACCGCATCAACTTTGCCGAAGTGGAGCCGCTCGGCACAACGGAAGCCGAACTGCGCCGCATTCTGGGCATTTTTGCCGCGTGTGTGAATGCCAGCAACCGCACCTCCGACGCCGTCCGGGCGGCCTGTCCTGGCGACAGGCGCGAACTGGTAGCGGAAGTGCCGTTTTCATCGGCGCGCAAGTGGAGCGCCATCTCGTTCGATGGCGACGATTTGCGTGGCGTGTATGTGTTGGGCGCGCCGGAAATGCTGCGCCCGCGTTTACAACCGGATGCCGACCTGGGAATGCGGCTGCACGAGTGGGCCGATCGGGGGCTGCGGGTGCTGTTGTTTGCCTATCGCCCCGAAGTGACACCCCTCTATGATTCACTCGGCCAGCCACAGCTTCCGCCCAATCTGATGCCGTTAGGGTTGATTTGTTTCAGCGATGAACTCCGTCCCGAAGCCGATAAAACCCTGCGCGAGTTTGCGGATACGGGCATTAAACTCAAAATTATTTCCGGCGATAACCCGGCGACGGTTTCCGCGTTGGCGCGGCAGGCGGGGTTAAGCGGCGATATTCGGGTGATTTCCGGCCCGGAATTGGCCGAGATGGACGAAGGACTGCTGGCAAAAACCGTAGATGAAACGACCATCTTCGGGCGCATTACCCCGCAGCAAAAAGAACTGCTGGTGGATGTCCTGCGTGCACAGGGGTATTACGTGGCAATGATTGGGGATGGGGTCAACGATGTGCTGTCGCTCAAAAAGGCGCACATTGGGATCGCTATGCAAAGCGGCAGTCAGGCGACGCGCGGGGTGGCCGATATTGTGCTGATGAACGACTCGTTTGCGGCGCTGCCGCCCGCTTTCCGTGAAGGCCAGCGCATTGTCAGCGGGATGCAGGACATCATGCGGTTGTTCCTGACGCGCGCCTCGTACATGGCGTTGATTATAGTTGGCACGGCGATTGTGGGCCTGGGTTTTCCGTTCACGCCGATTCACTCCTCACTGCTTTCCCTGCTGACCGTCGGGCTGCCAACGCTGGCGCTGGCGGCTTGGGCGCGTCCGGCCCAACCGAAACAGGGCTTAATCCGTTCGGTACTGCATTTTGTGCTGCCTGCCGCGCTGACTTTAGCCTTATTCGGGCTGGTGCTGTATACGGTCTACTACGTGACGACCTTTAGCGGCAGTCTGGGCGTACCATCGCTGAATACCGCCGCTGAAGCTGCTCAACTGGAAGCGCTGCGCGGCCTGCCGCTGAACGAAATTGTCGCGTTAGCGCAGCAGGAAGCGCTGGCGCTGGCGCGCACCATGCTGACCAGCCTGGTCGCTTTGGGCGGTATTCTCCTGATTATCTTTGTGGAGCCGCCAACGCCGTTTCTGGCCGGAGGCGATGACTACAGCGGCGACTGGAAACCGACCCTGATGGCCGTCGGCTTGGCCGCCGTTTATGTGATTATCTTGCTGGTTCCCGGTTTTCGTACCTTTTTTAAGCTGGTCGCGCTGTCGCCGTTGGATGGCGTAGTGATTGCCGGGGCGCTGCTGCTGTGGGCGGTGGTGCTGCGGTTTATCTGGCGCGAACGGATTTTCGAGCGCTTTTTACGGATTGCGTGATGAGTGGAAAACTTTTTGAACTGGAACTGACCGGGATGGCTTACGGCGGCAGCGCCGTTGGCCGCCATGAAGGACGGGCAATTTTTGTGCCGTATGTGCTGCCCGGTGAACGCATTCGGGCGCGGATTAAACAGGATAAAAAGCGCTTTGCCCTGGCGGAAGCGGTGAAACTGCTGGGCGTAGCCGCAGATCGGGTGGAACCGCGCTGCCCGCACTTTGGGCCGGGTTTATGCGGTGGCTGCCACTGGCAGCATATCGCGTATCCGGCGCAATTACTTTTTAAGCAGCAAATCGTGGCCGATCAACTACGGCGCATTGGCGGTTTGGCGGAGGTGGTCGTCCAGCCGACCATCCCCAGTCCTGACCCCTGGAATTACCGTTCGCATGTCACCTTTCAGACGACACCGGCGGGGCGCCTGGGCTTTGTCCGCGAAGATAACGCCGCCGTGCTGGCACTTCGGGAATGCCATCTGATTCGCCCCGAACTGCTGGACCTGTTCAACCAGCACAACAGGAATGTTCCTGAAAATACCGCCCGGCTGCGCTTTCAGGTGGGGACAGATGGCGCTGAACACTTGGCCGCCATTACCACCCCAGACGAGCAGATGTTTGGGCCGGTATCAGCCAATACGATGGTTCACTACACCATCCGGGAACACACTTTTCAGGTGACGGCGGGCAGCTTTTTCCAGGTCAATTTACCACAGGCCGAAACGTTAGTGAATCTCGTGCTTGACCGGCTGGGGCTAACCGGCACGGAGCGGGTGCTGGATTTGTATTCCGGCGTTGGTTTATTCACGGCGTTTCTGGCGGAACAGGCGGCCCAGGTGACAGCGGTGGAAAGTTATCCGCCCGCCATTACCGATGCCGAGCAAAATCTGGCGGCCTTCACCAATGTCGAATTGGTGGAAGGCGCGGTGGAAACGGTGTTGGCCGCGCTGGAAGGTGACTATGCCGCCGCCGTCCTCGACCCGCCGCGCGCGGGGGTAGACGCGCAAGCACTGGCGGCGCTGATCAAACTTGCGCCGCAGACCATCATTTATGTTTCCTGCGACCCCTCGACACTGGCGCGGGACGTAAAAATGCTGACTCAAAATGGTTACGAAGTGCTTGAGGTTCAGCCAGTGGATATGTTCCCGCAGACGTATCACATTGAGACGGTGTGCTGGCTCAAGAAAAACAGTTGAAGCATCTATCATCGAAAGACCCATCATGAACCCTGATTTGTTAAATGATTTGGTCGCATCCGTAAGAAAGCAGAATCTTCAGGTGTTGAATGTCGTGGTGCGGCAAAACGGCGACATCATTGCCCGCCATGATTTTGAAGCGGAAAAACCGCGCCTTTTGTGGTCAGTCAGCAAAACTTTGACCTCAATGGCCGTCGGCATTGCCATTGGTGAGGGCTGTTTCACCATCCGTGACCGAGTTGTAGACTTTTTCCCGGACTTATTGCCGGTAGCGCCCGATGAATATCTACAACAGCTAACCATTCACGATTTGTTGTGTATGGGCAGCGGCCATGCCGAATGCCCCGTAGATAAAGCCGACTGGGCGAGCGGAAAAAGCTGGGATATTGCCCAATTGTTCTTTGCGGAGCCGCTGGTTTTTAAACCCGGAACCCATTTTACCTATGACAGTTCAGCCACCTATATGCTGTCCAGAATAATCAGCCTGACTGCCGGAAAAAATCTGGATGACTATTTGGACGAGAAACTCTTCCAACCGCTGGCGATCCCTAAACCGCAGTGGGATACCTGCCCTAAGGGCATTCCTCAGGGCTTTTCCGGTTTACACTTAACCGCCGAGCAGTTATCCCGCTGCGGCCAATTGATTCTGGATCAAGGGGTGTGGCAGGGGCAGCAGCTTATTCCTGCCGCGTATGTTGAGCAGGCCACTTCGGTTCAAATTAAGACTGACGATTTTAACCCGTTTTTTGCCACCGCCGACCACCACCAGGGTTATGGCTATCAAATCTGGATGAACTCGTATCCGAATTCCTACCGGATGGATGGTTTATATGGTCAATATGTGGTCATGCTGCCCGATAAAAAGGCCGTTGTTACCTATGTTTCCAACGAGCCGCATAATATGACCGGCGTTCTGGAACTGACCTGGAAGACCTTGATTGATAAACTCTAGGCGCGGCGGCAGTCGCGTTTGAAGGATTAGTCACTACCGGCGGCGCGGGTTACTCCTGATGCCCCGGTCAGAAATCCAGGGGGCGTAGGGAGCCATGACCATATCCGCCAGTTGCAGCAGCACCGAATCATAATTCACGCGCCAACCGGCGTAATCCTTCCAGGCTTGATCGCGGTCTGCGCGCAGCGGAACCCCCGCTGTTGCCAGTTCGTCACAGGCTTCGTCAAATTCCTGGCGGGTAATACTGATTGGATCCGTTGGGGCGGGGTGGTGGTCGTAGGTGATGCGGAAAAATTCGCTGATGTGCCGCAACGCCAGATACCCGGCCCGAAGACATAACTGCGACTCGGCGTTGCGCGGGACATCCACGACAGCATGAACCAACGCGGCGGCGTCCAAAATGGTGCCAGCGGCGGTCAGCCACGAACGATCCGGCTGCGGCGAACGAAAGAAATTGAGCGGTGCCAGCGAGGTATGGCTTTCGTCTATCTCCGTAAACCAGATTTCCCACTGAGTCCACAATTCTCGCAAATAGTCCAGGCCGCGAATCCGGTGGGCGCGTTCAATCAGGGTGATGGCCGACGGCGGCGACCCAGCGCGCACTTCCAGCAGTGTCACCAGGGTTTCGCGCTTGGAAAAAGCCGCATACATGGTCGGCAGATAGGAGATGAGCAGGGCCACCAGTCCCAGGCCAATCGTGGCTTCGGAAAATTCCAGGATGGTGGCAGCCAGACCATCAATGGTAAAGGCCCCTAAGGTCAGCAGGGATGAGCCGCTAATCCTGAAGGCCGCATACCAGGATTCAACCCCGACACCCCAGAACATCAACGTGTAGCCGATGATAATCAGGATAATCCAGACAACGGGCAAGATGAGCAGGGTCAGCGGGGCATACAGTGCCATGATGCGGTCACGCGCGGCGTAGGTGGTGGCTTTGTGGGCGCGTAGTTCAAACGCCCACCCAATGGCCGTAAATACCAAACGAGTTAGCCCCACATTATCCCCGCGTGGCAGGACAAAGGTGCGAATGGCCGCCATCAGGGTGTAGACGACAATCCAGAAACCCAGCAAAACGGCGACCAGTCGCGTGAACGGGATCATATCCGCGAGTTGCACAAACGCCTCCCCATAAACGTTAATCGTGGAAAGTATAACGGTTTCTGCCGCGCGAATTCAATCCGTCCAATTTGATAACCCCCAGCGGGGTTTGACCGGCTAATGACATTTGTCCCCGTTTCCGCTGATTTTTGACTGTGTTTCACCGGCCAGAACACGTTAGGGTAAATATGATTTAGTAAATTACATAATTATTAAATTTAGTTTAACTTCTCGATTAAAGGCTTAACAAAACACGGTTTAAGTTTAACAGGAGTGCTTGATGGCAACTAAAATTGACCCGCTGGCGGTGGTGGTGATGGCGATTGTCGGCTTGATCGCTCTGGTTCTGACCATTGCCAATCTTTTAATTGTTGTACCAGGATTAGGACAAACAGAATCGGAAACGACAGAAGTAGCAGTTGGGGCAGAACCAACGCGCGTGCCGCCAACTTCACTGGCGGTAGCTCTCACGGTTGTGTTACCCGCTACTACCCCAACAGCTTTACTGCCAATCACCACTTCGGCCTCGGCAACGCTGTCGCGTACCGAAGTCATCGAAGCGGCGCGGTCAGCGGCGCACAGTCAAACCAGTGGGACATTGCAAACCGGCCAGGAATTGTTTGAGTTCCGCTGCGCGCCCTGTCATGGTCTAAAGGGAGAAGGTCTGATTGGCCC
>DATALK010000307.1:0-18050 GCA_036261085.1 Phototrophicaceae bacterium
TGATGACAACACACCATTGGCCGGTTTACGGTCACGACTGGGCAGTTGAACACCTGCGGAAAGCGCTGGCGAACGGACGTATCCGGCACGCTTATTTGATTGTGGGAACGGAGTCGGTGGGCAAGGATGCGCTGGCGCGGGCGTTCGCCCAAACGCTGAACTGCACCCATCCCGACGAGGCGGCGCGGCCCTGTGGCGAGTGCCGTTCCTGCAAACTCATCGCGGCGGGCAGTCACCCCGACATCATTTACTCGGAACTGGATGCCGCTACCGGTGCGCTGCGCATTGAAGAAGTTCGCAATGTCACCAGCAAAATCGCGCTAAAACCCTACGAAGCGCGCTATCGCATCGCTATTTTCCGCGATTTTGATCACGCGCGCCCCCAGGCCCAGGACGCGCTGCTCAAGACGCTGGAAGAACCACCGCCGCACGCGCTGCTGATTCTATTGGCGCCCGCCACCGATGCGCTGCTGCCGACGATTATCAGCCGCAGCCAGGTGATTACGCTGCGCACGGTTCCGGTAGAAAAGATTCGGGATGTGTTGATGCAGAGCAAAGGCGCGGAACGCAAACAGGCCGATTTGCTGGCGCGTCTCAGCGGCGGGCGGATTGGTTGGGCTTTGCGGGCATTGGAAGATACGGCGCTGCTCGACCAGCGCGAAGCGGCGGTTGGCCTGCTCGAACAGCTGCTGACGCTCAATCGCGCCGGGCGTTTTGAAATCGCTGAAGACCTCAGCAAGGATAAACTGTCGTTATACCCGCTACTGGAACTGTGGCAGGTTTATTGGCGCGATCTGGTGCTCATCACGCAGGGTTCGTCGCTGACCCCCGCCAACCGAGACCGCGCTAACATCCTGGAACAACTGGCAGGAACAATGTCGCCGGAAGAAGCGCTGGCCGCGCTGGAAGCCACGCGCACGCTGATGCAAAATCTGAGTCTGAATCTCAATTTGCGGCTGGCACTGGAAGTGCTGTTCCTCGACTATCCCGGTTTGCACGGGAGATAATCGTTCGACAAGATTAATTTGACGGGTTGTCGGGGCGGCCCGATGTGGCTGCCCATTGGCATCAAGTTAAGCATCTTGGCCGCCAGAGGCTAAAGCCATCTGGCTACCGAAAAACTAAGCCCACTAAAGGGGCTAGTAAAGGCCAGACAAACATCTTATCTGTCCCTTTAGTGGACATGGCTGTTGGGGTAGCCGTGGGTTTAAACCCAGGGCGGCGCAACGGCGCCGCTTAAGTTGATGCCTATAGGTGGGACGATGTGGCCGCTCGCCAACGGGCACACATCGGCGCTCCCCATCATTCTCATCTGGTTGCTGTACTAGTCTTTGGCATACCGCGCCGCGCGGTCTCGCAGCGCCGCCGCTGAGGTGGGCGGGGGCATGTGGGAGCCGATAGGATTTTCGGTATCGGGGCGGTGAAAATCAGAACCACCGGTCACAATCAGGTGATGGCGCAGGGCCAGCGCACGTAGATTGTCACGCACCTGAGGTGGATTCAAGGGATGGACGACTTCCACACCATCCAGTCCCACCGGGGCCAGCCGTTCGATCATCGCGGCGTAGTCGGTCAGGATGCCCGGATGCGCCAGCACCGCCGCGCCGCCCGCCTGATGCAGCAGGGCAATGGCTTCTTCCGGTGTCAGCCGTTGGCGGGCGACATACGCCGGGCCGCGATTATGCAGATACCGGCCAAACGCCTGTTCCATAGACTCAACATAACCGGCTTCGATCATGGCGCGGGCCACATGGGGACGGCCCACCGCGCCGCCATGTGCCAGTTCTAACACGCGCTCCCAGGCCAGGGGTTTGCCGAGTTCGGCCAACCGCGCCACAATTTTTTCGCCCCGGCGCAGCCGATCCTCGCGGAAGTGCGTCAGCCGATTTTGGAAAGCGACATCCTGCGTATTAATAAAGTAGCCGAGAATGTGAACGTCCAGTTTGGCATCTTCGGCGCTGAGTTCAATGCCGGGGATAATCAGCAGTCGGTTGGTGGCCGCTTGTTGGGCTTCGGGCAGACCCGCTGTAGTATCGTGGTCAGTAACAGCGATGACATCCATTCGCTGCGACTGCGCCAGACGCACTAAAGCGGACGGCGAAAGCTGGCCGTCGGAGGCCGTTGTATGCAGATGGAGGTCAATTCGCAACGTTACGCTCGCCCGCCGCGCGGTTCCACCGCAAAACGGACGGCGGTGCGTTCCTGCCCATCAATACTAACTTCCGTAAAGTAAGGTGTAAAAACAATATCTATTTCGTCCCGGCTGAGATACCCGCGCGCAATTGCCAGCGCCTTCACGGCCTGGTTGACGGCGCCCGCGCCAATCGCCTGAACCTCCGCGTAATGATGTTCTCGCATGACCCCGGCAATCGCCCCGGCGACTGCGGTTGAACGCGACTTGGCAGAGACCTTAATAACATCCGGCCCCGATGCGTGTTCTTCTGCGTTCATGTGTTCCTCATGTTCCATTATGCCCACCCCCGCTGGACGGGAAACGACTGGCATGGTTAGTGTCAGCCGCGCATCGGCCAAATTTTGATGCGTCTATAAAATGAATTGTACATGAAATTTCACATTAAGTCCACTAACCCAAAGTACACTTACCGGGGGCTGACTTTTTCCCCAGGTTATCCCCAGTTATCCCAAACAGCCGCGTATTTACACAGCCGGTGTAGAAGATATCCCAATGTTAAAAAACTGCGAAGTTCCTTATTGAATCGTTAATCGAAAATATGAAGTGCGTCAGTTGGGATAATGCGGGTTAAAAAGCGGCACGAAAGGGGCTTTTATCCCAAATTTAACACCTAATTTCAGCATGACTCGTTATAACTGTCGAGCGAGTTTTGGGTCTATTACTGAATTGTGTCTGGTAGATTTTTTCCCAACCTTAAAATGTCAAAACTTTTAACATTGGGAGGCTAAAATCGGTTGAGGTTCGAGCCGAGATACGTTATACTACGGAGTACATCAACTGCTGATCCCGACCCTTCGGATCAACTCCACCAACAACACGGGCCTCTTCGCGCCCTGGTGGTTACAACCAATTCTACATATTAAATGAGAGCCGGCCATAACGGGCCATTTTGCCCTGTTAGGTTAATGTCCTTTTGTGCCGGACCTGAACAACGTAACGGATAAGTGTCAACGTGAGACCGGAAGACGCCTGGAACATCGCCTATAGTCAACTTGAAATCCAGCTTGATCGGGCCAGCTTCGATACCTGGCTGCGCGGCTCGGTGTTTTTAGGTTTTGATGACGGCGTCTTTAAAGTCGGGGTGACCAACACCTACGCCCGCGATATGTTGCAGCACCGGCTGTACCGCGATGTGCGCCGGGTGGTGAGCGATGTGTGGGGCGCGCGGGTTGAACTGAACTTTGATGTGTATAAAGCGCCCACCGCCGCCAATGGTGATGAAGAACTGCCGCTGTTCCGGCTGCTGGCGCGGCAGGCGGCGGCGGAATCCGAACCGCTGCATCAGAAGGTCAGCCGTCCGGTGCGCCCGGAACTGCCCGAAAGTGAATTGAACCCCCGGCTGACGTTCAGCCGCTTTATCGTGAATTCCGCTAACCGGCTGACGGTGGAAGCGGCGCTGTCGGTGGCCGAAAGTCCGGCCAGCATCTACAACCCGCTGCTGCTGTACGGCGGGGTGGGGCTGGGCAAAACGCACCTGCTGCAAGCCATCGCGCATGTGTGCCGGGAACGCGGCCTGCGGGCGATTTATATTCCTTCGGAAGTCTTCACCAATGATCTGGTGGATTCGATTCGCCAGAAAACCACCGCCATGTTCCGTGACAAGTACCGTTCGGCGGACGTGCTGCTGGTGGATGATATTCAGTTCATTGCTGGCAAAGAAAGCACCCAGGAAGAATTCTTCCACACCTTTAACACGCTCAACACCTTTAATAAACAAATCGTGCTGGCGTCGGATCGCCATCCCTCGCAGCTCCATACGCTGGAAGACCGGCTGCGTTCACGCTTTGCGGGCGGCCTGATTATGGATTTGCAGCCGCCGGAGTTTGAAACGCGCCTCGCCATTCTGAGTATGTGGGCGCACGAACGCGGGATTGACCTGCCGCCCTCGGTAGCGGAAACAATTGCCAATCGGGCACGCACGAATGTCCGCGAACTGGAAGGCATCTTTAACCAGATTGTCGCCACGACGCAGCTCACCAAACGCGCCTTGAATGTGGATATGGCGCAAGGGGTGCTGGATGGCTACCGCCGCCCGCGCCATCATGTGACGCTGGCGCGCGTGCTGGATGTGACGGCCCAATATCATGGCATTTCGGTCTCCGATCTGACCGGCCCGCGCCGCACCCAAAAGCTGACGCAGGCGCGGCAGATTGGCATGTATCTGGCGCGCGAAGTCACGCAGGCGTCCCTGCCGCAAATCGGGGAAGCCTTCGGCGGGCGGGCGCATACCACCGTGCTGCATAGCTGCAACAAAGTGGCCGAAGACCTGGAATCCGACGAACTTCTCCGCCGGGGCGTGGAAGCCATGCAGAAGGAATTGTTCACGGGGATGGATTAAACCCCACGATTATCGTTAACGCTATTTTTCTCAGGGCCGCTTGTATCGCGGCTCTGATTGTTTCTGGCTACGGATGCCCCCCGCCAGCGTAAGACAACCAACGCCAGCTCGACACTCCCCGCCAGATAAAACAGGAACAATCCACTCCCAGCCAGCACCGCTAGTAATTCTCGATTTGCACCCCAAGGGTCTGCAATACGCAGCACCGCTGTTGTACCGCCATCGGCCAGGGCAAACCAGGTATATTCTTGCCAGCGCCACAGCAGAAAGCCTGAGGCATTTGAATAATCTGGTATAAAACTGAAAGCCAACACCGGCAAAAATCGTATTAGTATCCCGGTTAAGGTGGCGATGGTTTCCGAACGAATTATGGTTCCTGCTGCTAATCCAATGGCTGCACAACTTAAGGTTTCAATGGTGCTAAAACTAACAGCAATGATAACGGCGGCAGGCATTTCTCCTGGAGTGTAAAGCGATCTCCAATGATGTGAGTTTTGTGCCATCGAAACACACTTTGTTGTTTCAAACACACCCTTCATACAATATACAAGGTCGCTGAAGGTGTATGCGCAAGCATGAAATGAGAACTCGGCCATAATTACGGGGACAACAATGATTTGCGCAATCCCTAATGCGACCATCCATCCTCGCACCCGATGTAATGTTGCCCACCATTTTCCAAACAGAACTTGCCAGATTGTGACCCCGGTCAAACGAATATCATCCCATGCCTGCCCCTGGAAATCACGATTTATGGTATGAGAACCTGCTGTAACAACTCGAATCGCTGTCAAAGCATGAATAGTCCAAATCAGAGTAACCAGCAATTGGAGTGTACTGTATCGGGGCGGAGTATAACTGCTGCCAAATTCATCCACTTTCAAGGAATTCATTATCAAGAATGGTGTAAGTAGCAGCGGCACTGCCACCACGCCGACCAACTCCACCCGCCACAGCCAGCGCGGGACATGGCGTTCTTGATAGAGCAGCTCACGCCGTAAAATCGGATTGTTCGGTTGCAGGGGCATGTCCACCCGACCTTTATTATGGAAGGTATCGCGCGTGTTATTGTGACGCTGGAGCCTTGTTCCTGCCGGACGTTTATCCGGCGATTAGACTACGTTTCTTAACCTGCTTTCAATCAGGGCTGCTTGTATCGCGGCTCTGATTGTTTTTGGCTACGGATGCCCCCTACCCGTCTCATTTTCCCAATCTTAATTGTTTGATGAAAGTTCGTTTGTAAGAAATCGGGCAAATTGATTTTCGGCCACGAGTAACGACACCGTTTCACCTAACCGCCACGCGCTAAATGATCCCGGCCCGCTTGCTGATAACGCCTTGTAATACACTTCATAACTGAATCCTTAAATAATTTAGATATTACACTATCTTAATTGTTTTTCAATGTTATAACAAGTATAATTTCATTTAGCTGCCCAAAAGGTGCTGGCTACTTGGGTTGAAGTCAAAGTTGTGACTATTGTGTAAAAATTGAATTGCGGCTCAACCCTCAGCGGTGTCCACAGCATCACCAGCCGTCGTTTTTATCGGCGAACCTTTACCGAAATTATCACCGCCGCCATTCATCCTCGGTTCGCTCCAAGCAAGATTCTTTTGGCAGTCGGTGTGTTTTACTCGCGTATTGTTACTCAATAGGAGTTCCCGATGAAGATTGGGTTTAATCCCATCCGCAACACGGCCAGTCAGTCCCGTTTTTCCAAACTGCTGATTGTGTTTTTGGGTTTGGCACTGCTGATCACCGCTTGTTCCTCCGCTGCGCCCACCGCGACCCCAACCGCGCCGCCACAAATTACATTGACGATTTCCGGTTCGGGCAGCGTGTCCAGTTTATTAACCACGCTGAAGGCGGATTTTGAAGCCGCCCATCCGGGTTACAACCTGAATATCCTGAGCGGCACCGGCACGGGTGGGGGCGTCAAAGGTGTCCTGGATGGTTCCTTGACAGTCGCCGCGATGGCCCGCGCGCCCAAAGATGACGAAACGGCGCAGGGACTCCAGTATGTCCGTATTGGGGGTTCGGCGGTGGCTTTTATTGTCCATCCTGAGGTTAAAGTCACGAATCTGACCCAGGAACAGGTGCGCGCCATCTTTTTTGCCGAAACCACCAACTGGTCGGAAGTCGGCGGGCCGGATTTGCCGATTGTGGTTTATGTCCGCGATGAGGACGAATCCGCAACCACGATGCTGCGGCAAACCTTTTTTGGCGATACCGCCTTCCCGGAAAGTATCGCGGGGGTGATGACCAGCGCCAGTGCGCTGCTGGATGCCGTGCAAGGGACACCGGGCAGTATCGGGTTTGGAACCTGGGCGGCCATTGTCGCCGGGAAGAAAAATGTCAGCATGGTGAAGTTGGATGGTGCTGCGCCTGATTCACCCGACTACCCGGTTATTTCGATGTTAGGGCTGGGTTATCTGGAAAGTCAGCAGGCGGCAGTCCAGCCATTGCTGGATTGGCTGTCCTCCACAACCGGGCGCGGCGCTCTCAATCAATTGGGTGTGATTACGGAATTGGATAGT
This sequence comes from Phototrophicaceae bacterium, assembly GCA_036261085.1. Taxonomy (GTDB): domain Bacteria; phylum Chloroflexota; class Anaerolineae; order Aggregatilineales; family Phototrophicaceae; genus CFX2. The sequence continues at coordinate 7,071 of DATALK010000307.1, forward strand.
TAGGGATGATCCCAGTGGGGATGGTCAAACACCATCCCCGCCGAATAACACCGTTAGCTTATTCGGGTTAAAGCCTTATTTGTGGTGATGAGTTTATCCGTCAGTAGCTGTGAAGTTGACAGGACCTAAAATGCGATTGCCGCCCTTTATCCGCGATTTATCGCTCAGCCTCAAATTGAACGTGTTAGTCATTATCGTTTTTGTGATTCTCGTGGTGCTGCTGAGTGCCCTCATCAGTTCCGGCGTCCGCAGCCTGGTGGTTACCTTTGGGCAAACGCAACTCCAGGAAGATGCTTCTTTATTGCAGCAGCATTTCGCCGATCTGGAGCAAGAGGTGAGCAGCGCCAGCAACTTATTAACCTATGCCCCCGATCTGGCGGCGGCGGTGGAAGCTGAGAACATCAACCGGATTCGCACCTCGCTGCTGCTGCAAGGGTCGGCCCTGCATCTGGATGCCATTTATGTCACGAATGGTGACGGCAAAAATCTGTTGAGTATCACTCAGGCGGACATCGCGCGGAACCCGGCGAGTGAAGCTAAGTTGATCGCCTTAGGCCTGAATGGTATCGCCAGCACCGCGCTGATTGTTGCCGAAGAAACCAACAGCGCGTTATTGGCCGCGATTTCACCGCTGAAAAATTCAGCGGGCCGCGCGGTTGGGACGGTGCTGGTGGCGCGGAGTATCAACCCCGCGTTTATGCTGAATCTGAATTTTGATCGTTCAGCAACCCATGTGGCTTTTATCCACCAGGGGGAGCTGGTCGCCACCGATACCTCCGATGTGGCAGGTTTTGCGAACTTTAATGACCAGGCCGCCAGAGTTGCCGAAGCCCAACGGGGTACGATCAACGTATCCCCGGAGTTTGTCTCCGATGACAATGGTTTGGTTCATCTGGTGGCTTATGCGCCGCTGGTTATCGGCGGCGAAACGCAGGCCGTACTGGCTGTCCGCAGCGAACAATTGTTTACCCTCCAAAGTCAGTTGATTGATTCCGTCCGTTTCGCCACCGTTGTTGTGGCTATCGGGACGGTGATTGGCCTGTTGATTTTTATGCGCGCCAGCATTATTTCGCCCATTTCCAAGCTAAATGGGGTCGCCGAACAGATTGCCAGTGGCGATTTAAAGCAGCGGGTATCCGGGGAATCCCAGGATGAAATCGGACGACTGGGCCGGACATTTAATGAAATGGCGAACCAGATTGAGCAGCGCATCACTGAAACGCAGGCCGCCCGCGAAGAAGCCGAACGCGCTAATCAGGTGAAGTCCGCGTTTCTTGCCAGCATGTCCCACGAACTGCGTACCCCGTTGAACTCCGTCATCAATTTTTCTAAGTTCGTCCTCAAAGGGGTGATGGGGCCGGTTAACGAGCGGCAGGAAGAAGCGCTCGGTAAGGTCATCAACAGCGCCAAACATCTGCTGCAACTGATTAACGATGTGCTGGATATGTCGAAAATTGAGTCCGGTTCCCTCAGCCTGTTTGTGGAGGAAAATATTGACCTCAAAGACATTCTTAAGACGGTGGCCGCAACGGCGGAAGGACTGTTGGGCGAAAAACCGGTAGCGTTACAACTGGAAGTTGACGATTCGCTGCCCGGATTGACGGGAGACCGCAAACGCATCCTGCAAATTATGCTCAATGTGGTGTCTAACGCCTGCAAATTTACGCAGGACGGCCATATCAAAATCGCTGCGCACCGGCAGGACGGCCATATTAACCTGGCCGTCGAAGATACCGGCCCTGGCATTGCCCCGGAAGATCATGGCGCGGTCTTTGAAGCCTTTAAACAAACAGATACCGGACTGCGGCAGGGCGGTGGCACCGGGCTGGGAATGCCGATTTCGCGCAGTCTGGCCGAAGCCCATGGTGGCCGCCTGTGGTTTGAGAGCGTTCCCGGCAGCGGTTCGACCTTTTATGTGGAACTGCCGATTAAGTCTGAACATTTAACGCCTGTGAGTATCTAAGAGGGTAGACTGTGAAAACACATCCTGTCGTTCTCTATGTTGAAGACGATGAACTGAGCTGCGAAATTATGCGACTGCTGCTGGAAGATGAAATGGGCCTGGCCCACGTCACCATCTTCCCGAACAGTATGGACTTTATGGGACGGCTGCAAGCGCTGGCTCCCCAACCCGATATCATCCTGCTGGATATCCATATGAAACCCTTTACCGGTTTCGAGATGTTGAAGATGCTGCGCCAGACGCCAGCTTATCAAACCGTGCCGGTGGTGGCGTTAACGGCCAGCGTGATGAACGAAGAAATTCAGCAGTTGCAGACCGCCGGTTTTAACAGTGTGATTGCCAAACCCATTGATCAGGATACGTTCCCGGCGATTCTGAGTCAAATTATGCAAGGAGCGCAGATATGGCACATAACGTAGTGCAATCGGTTCAGCCAATTAAATCGTCGTCGGGGCTGCTGTTACAAAACAAACAGATTTTCATCATCGAAGACAATCTCGAAAACCGGGTGATTATGCGGATTGCCCTGACGCAGCAGGGTGCGCAGGTGGAATTTGACCGCTGGGGGCGGGAAGTTCCCAAACATCTGGAAGCGGGCCACCGGATTGATGTGATTCTCCTGGATTTAATGTTTCCCAACGGAATCACGGGGTACAATATCTTTAATCAGATTCGGGGAATTCGCGCCCTGGCTGCCGTTCCGATTGTTGCTGTTTCCGCCTCCGATCCCTTCACGGCCATGCCGCGCTGTCAGGCCCAGGGTTTTGCCGGATTTATCGCCAAACCGATTGATGATGATCTTTTTGCCGCCCAAATTGCGGATATTCTCGCCGGACGCAGTGTTTGGTATTCGGGATAAATAACCAGAGGAACTAAACCCATGACACAACCACACGCTATTATTATTGATGACCGGCCCGATAATGCCGGGGTGCTGGCTGAACTGCTCACCCTGGAAAACGTGAGCCATACGGAGATTTTTGATCCGTTAAAGCTGGAAGCGGTGCTGCAAAAAACGCCGCGTGTGGATGTGTTCTTTGTTGATCTGGAAATGCCGGGGATGGATGGTTTCAGTGTCCTGGACATGTTACGAAACGATCCCCGTTTCCAGAATGTGCCGGTGGTGGCCTACACCGTCCATAACAGCGAAATCAATGTGGCTTTTGAGCAGGGCTTCCATAGTTTTCTAGGCAAACCGCTCGATGCCGATAGTTTTCCCGACCAATTGGCGCGGATTTTGCGCGGGGAACGCATCTGGTCAGCGATGTAGCGTTTCCCTGGCGGAGCAGCATTGACCGCCGCGCTTGATACTGCTATGCTTACTTCCGAAAGCGTGGACGGAGACGAGTAACCCGTTTGCCGGAATTCAGAGAGCCGCCGATTGGTGTGAAGGCGGTGTCTGGCGCGTCGTGAAGACCCTCCTGAGCGCGAGGAGAACGCGCACCTTTGGGTGCGTCAGTAGACCTTGACGGTTTGTCCCCGTTACCGGACTTTGAGGCTGTCGCTTTCCTCCAGAACGACAGCGAATTGCGGTGGCACCACGAGTTAAGCCCCCTCGTCCGCAGGCGAAGGGGCTTTGTCTTTGGAGGTACACTCGCATGATTCAATCACGTCTCTGGACTTCTCAGCTTGGGAAGGCCATCGGGGAGCCAGTTCGCCTCTGCGGTTGGCTTCATCACTTCCGCCGCCTCAGTTCCGTCAGTTTCCTCCTGCTGCGTGATGCGCATGGTCTGGCTCAAATCGTCATCGAAGACCCGGAACAGGCCGCGTATCTGGCGCAGTTCTATCACGAAACCGTGCTAGAAGTAGAAGGGCTGGTGGTCGCCAATCCGCAAGCCCCCGCCGGGGTGGAAATTCAAAATCCGCGCGTGACGGTGATTACCCCGGCCAGCGCGCCGCCACCGCTCGATTTGTTCCGCCCGACGCTCAACACCCATTTGCCAACCATACTGGATCTCGCGCCGCTGGCCCTGCGGCATCCCCGCCACCGCGCTTTATTTCAGATCAGCGCAGCATCTTTGGCGGGCTTCCGCGCCACGCTGACGAGCCTGGATTTTGTTGAAATCCAGACGCCGAAAATTGTGGCGTCAGCAACCGAAAGCGGCGCGAACGTTTTTGCCATTGATTACTTCGGCACACCGGCGTATCTGGCGCAGAGTCCGCAGTTGTACAAACAGATGATGGTCGGCGTTTTTGAGCGCGTGTTTGAAGTTGGCCCGGTCTTCCGCGCCGAGCCGCACGATACGCCGCGCCACCTGAACCAGTACGTTTCATTGGATGTGGAATTGGGTTTTGTGCAGGATCATACCACCGTGATGGCTGTGCTGACCGAGGTGCTGCGCGGCATGGTCAGCGCGATTAGCCAGCAGGCGGCCAATGCGGTCGGTCAGCTTAAACTGATACTGCCGGAAATTCCGGCGGTCATTCCCCAGCTTCATTTTGCCGACGCGCTGGAATTGATCTTCCGCGAAACCGGTGAAGATGCACGCCAGGAACCCGACCTCGCCCCGGCGCATGAACGCTGGTTGGGGGAGTGGGCCAAACGCGAATACGGCAGCGAGTTCCTGTTTGTGGTGGGGTATCCGATGGTCAAGCGACCTTTTTATACCCATCCCCAACCGGGCCGCCCACAGTATTCCAACAGCTTTGACCTGCTGTTTCGCGGCCTGGAATTGGTTACAGGTGGGCAGCGGTTGCACCGGTACGAGGACTATTTAGCCGCTTTGCAGCAGCGGGGCATGAATGCTGACGTGTTCGAAGGGTATTTGCAAGCGTTTAAGTATGGAATGCCCCCACATGGCGGCTTTGCCATTGGCCTGGAACGCTGGGTCGCGCGGCTGGTAAAAGCGGCCAACGTGCGCGAAACCGCGCTGTTTCCGCGTGACATCAATCGGCTGACGCCGTAAAAATCACTTCCGCCGGGGCGATTACGTTTCGCCCCGGTATTTTTTGCTCGTTATGTTTTGAACTTTTTACCAGAGGTCGGGACAATTCGCCGGGCGATAGCCGGTTCCAGCGGATAAACGCGCTCCGGTGGCAGCAGTTTCGCGGCTTTATCGGCATGGCCGGATTGGACGAGTTGGTGAATTTTCCGCGTGAGCGGCGTGTAATCCTGAATGTCCACCATCCATTCGTCTACATACTGGCGAATAATCTGGCGGCTTAAACCAACCTGAATACTGTTATACTGCAAATCCGCGCCGCGAAGTGACCGTTCCGGGTCCCATTGAATATGAACCAGGGCTTGCTCAAACTGGGCTTGCCAGGCGGCAACACTGGGATAAATGGAGGGTTCATAACTCGTCAGCACGCCTAACGATAAGGCTTCGTCCCAGCCGCTGCGCTTAAGCTGAATCGCTAAAATATATTCCTGGTTCGGTTTTTGACCCCAATTGCTGCGTTCCATCAGCCACAAAAATGAAGGTTTGATCCAGGTCATGCGATTAAACGAGAATGGCGGCACAAATTTTTTGGCCCCAAGCGCGGGAACTGCAATTTGTGGGGAATAGGCTTGATAGACAACAATGGTCTCAGCTTTGTAATCCGCTCTGATCTCGTAATATTTGCTCATGACCTATATGAACCTTTAAAACCTGAAATGGATGGTTCGCATTGTATAGAGCAAACTTGGAATGTCAAATAGCGATTTGGACAACACAATCTAACTACTTTTGGCGTTATGGTTTTCTCCGTGCCTTAGTGTCCTGGTGTTACGCTTTTAGTTTTTACCGCTGCGCCAGGGTGTCCAGCAGCCAGTGGTGTTCATGGATAATTCCGGCGATTACCCGCTCATCACTTTCGGCGTCCGGTTCGGGTGACGGCGGACACGGCCTTACTGGCAGCCACGCCGCAAAATCGGCCACTGCGAGTTTTCCTTCGGCCACCGCCACAATCTTGTCCAGCGCTTCGGCGGCGTTCCAGGTCACACCCAAACCGTTAACACGCAGCATAAAAAGCGCGGCAATGGTGGCCGTGCGTTTGTTGCCGTCGGCAAAAGGATGGTTGCGCGCCAGCGAGTGCAGCAGCGCGGCGGCTTTTTCCGGCAGCGTGGGATACGCATCTGCGCCAAACACAGTTTGCATCGGGCGACCCCAGGCGGCTTCCAGCAGGCCGGTATCCCGTACCCGCTGTTTGCCTTTGAGAATTTTGTGAATCTGGTCACTGCTCGGCAGTTGTTCGTTGATATAAATCAGTTCATCAATCGTGAGAAAACGCATGAAAGTGTACCGCCAGGGGTTGAGAAATGTTTGATTTTAAGCGGTTGGTCGAGTATGCGCTGTTAACCAGTCCGCCACTGCCGCCACGTCGTGCTGGCTCTGCGCGATTTCCAGAATAAAAGTATACGCTTCTTCGGCGTTCCAGGTTGGTTCGAAACCGTTGCGTTCCAGGAAAACCACCACCGCCTGCGCCGCCGTGCGTTTGTTGCCGTCAAAAAACAGGTGATGGGCCGCCAGCGAATGCAGCAGGGCGGCAGCTTTGTCCAGCACCGTCGGGTACGCCTCGGCGCCGAAGGCTTGTAACATGGGCCGCGCCGCCGCTGACCGCAGCAAGTGCCGATCACGCACATCGGGCCGGCGTCCCAGCACCGTTTCCGCAATCGCGTAGATTTCGGCGGGTGTCAAATACTGAACTTCGTCCATGACCCTCACGCTCGATTTTTCCACCTGATTTTAAAGTCATCGTGCCGGGTATCCAATGCTGAAATTGGCTCATTTCCGCTGTTGGTACAATTGGCTGATCTGTTCCGCGAAGTTTTGCATACTTAACCGCAGCGCTTCCGGTTCGATGACTTCAACGGCTCCACCCAGACCGAGCAGCAGCGTGCGAGCCGTGTAGATGCTGTCAAAATATAACTCAAACTGCGTCCAGCCCTCGGCGTCAGTTGTTCCGGGTTTGATAAGCACCGGCTGAAAATTCAATTGCAGGAAACGCGATAACCAGGGACACATCGCCGGGGCAACCCGCGCGATCACCTGATAGTCCAGCGAGTCGCGTTCGATCCGCGTGCAGACCGCTTTCCAGTACATTTCCAGATCAAATTCGGTTGGCCGCTGAAAGGTGTCGCCGGTAATTTCAGTCAGGCCGATTTCGGTAACGGCATAATACCGTACACAGCCCGCGCCGCCGCAGACCAGATACCATAACCCCGCTTTGGCAACCAGGCCATAAGGTTCAATCACCCGCTCAATTAGGGCGCCGTTCACCGCCACATACCGTACCCGCACTTTTTGGCTGCGTTGGATGGCCTGATACAGCGTTTGCAACTGGGGCGCGGAACTACCGCGCTGCCCCCACCACGCCCAATCCAGATACACACTTGGCTGCGCCGGGGCGCGCTGGGCCGGATAAGCGACGGACGCGGCCCGCAGTTTGAGCAGCGCGGCTTTGAGTTTTGCGCCGGTATCGAGTGCGGCCAGCGGTTCGGGAATTTTGAGCAGCAGCAGCGAATGGAGTTCATCGGTGGTGAGGCCGGTCAGTGCGGTACGGTATTCTTCCACCAGCCGGTAGCCGCCATCCGCGCCATATTCGGCGTAGAGGGGGATGCCCGCTTCGGCCAGCGCGTCCATATCCCGGTAAATGGTGCGGACGGAAACGCCGAGTTCGTCCGCCAACGCCTGGGCCGACGTTTGCCCCTGGCTTTGCAGCCGCATCAGAATGGATAACAGACGATCCGCGCGCATGGGTTTTGACCTTTTTCACCGATTCAATAATGACAATTTTATTCTACCGCGAACCCTGACAGAAGATGTCAGGGTGGTCGGGTAACATCCATCATAGAACTCTCAACCACAAGGAGCAGTAGACCATGAAAGACAATCTGGATGTAAAAATTGTTCGGCTGGAACCGCTGCGTGTCGCCACGACGCTGGGTTTCGGCGAAGGGCCGGAAGGTCTCGCCTGGGACAAGCTGATGCAGTGGGCGGAACCGCGCGGTTTAATGACGACCACGCCGCCCCCACGCCTGTTCGGCTTTAACAATCCTGACCCCATGCCCGGTAATCCGGTCTACGGGTATGAAGTCTGGATGACCGTCGGGCCGGAAATTATTTCCGACGATGTTGTGCAGGTGAAGGATTTTTCGGGCGGGTTATACGCCGTGACGCGCTGCACCGGCACGGAAAATATTTTCCCGACCTGGCAAAAGCTGGTCGCCTGGGTCGAAAACAGCCCGCATCAGTCGGCCCGCCATCAATGGCTGGAAGAACATCTTAAGGTCGGGTCGGAGATACCCGAAAGCGAATTTGTGCTGGACTTGTACCTGCCCATTGTCGGGTAATCTGTGATGCTGAAGGGCGGCAGTTTCCGCCCTTCAACTGGATTCATTAAGACCGCCGCCAGATGACCAGCAGCGGGTAGATTTTTGGCAGCTCAATCATACTTGGCGGCACATAGCCGTTAAAGCCCTTTTGCGTCTTATAAAGGCCAAAACAGCCGCCGGGACAATCCGGTATTTGGGCTGGGTCGTACTCGCGGATTTCAAACAGGTCTAACCCGTGACCCATGTCGAAAACTGCCGCCGTGTCCAGTTCGACTGGCCCGCGCCACTGGCTTAAGGTGGTGTCAATGACCGCGCGCAGGAATTCTTCGCGGGCAGGTTCGTCCGACGGTAGCCGGGTCGTGTCCACCACCAGCGAAAGGTCCACATCGGAGTCGGGGCGGGGGCGGCCCTGCAACCCGCGTGAGCCTTCCAGTACGACTATTTTTACGCCGTCGTGAACGGTCAGGTTGGCCGCCGCCAGCAGCGCATAAGTTTCCGGCAGGAGTTTTTCAAAATCGGGTTCAAACGTGGTGATAGTGTGCATGATGAGGTTGGGTATTCAAAGGATGTTAAACGTGCCGCGTACTTTGGCGTTCGACCAGGGACGGATACAGCACGCGCTGCTGTAAGGGGGTATCCACGCGGTTCATCAAATCCAACAAATATTCGACAGCCTGCCGTCCCAGCGCGGCAAAGTCCTGGTGCACGGTGGTTAAGGGGGGTTCAAAACAGATGGCTTCGGGGATGTCATCGAAGCCGACCACCGAGATGTCTTCAGGAATCCGCAGGTGATGTTCCCGCAGTGCTCGCATCGCGCCTAAGGCCATTTGATCGTTACCCACGACCAGCCCGGTAAAATGCGCGCCGCTGGCGAGTAAGCGGCAGGTGGCCTCGTAGCCGCCGATGGGAGTCCAGTTGCCTTCGACGCTCAAGCCAGGGGTAATGGCGGCGGCTTCCAACGTTTGCTGCCAGCTTTCGTGGCGGGCAACCGCTCCGTGCCAGTTCATCGGCCCGCTGATTTCACAGATTTCCCGGTGGCCCAGGTCAATCAAATGTTGGGTGGCAAGCTGGCTGCCATAACGCTGGTTAATCACTACTGACGGCGCGGTGGACTGCTGCGGCGCGTCAATCATCACAAACGGAATGTTGCCACAGATTTCGGCCAGTTCTTCATAACCGACCCCGACAACGGGCGTCACCAGAATAAAGCCGTCAATCAAGCGCCCGCTCAGGCTGTGAATCGCCGCCTGGATTTCCTCCAGCGTCATCCGGGTGATGTTGGTCAGAATCAGGTTATAACCTCGCTGGCGCGCGGCCTGTTCGACATGCGTCACCATCTGCGCCGGGCCATAGTGCTGGCCGCCAAAGGTGATGACTTCGATCAGATTAGAGCGCTGCGTAACCAGGCTGCGGGCGACGCGATTCGGCTGATAATTCAGTTCTTTGATGGCGCGCAGTACCCGCCGCCGGGTTTCTTTGGCGACGTGCGGATCATTGTTGACCACCCGCGAAACGGTTTGGTAGGAGACATCACAATGGCGAGCAACATCATGGAGGGTCACGCGCCGGATAGGGGAGGCTAATCGAGACATAATACGACCATAACTGTGTGAATGTTCACAAACACTATTTTACTCGGATGGCGGGGCGGCGTGCAACTGAGCCGCAAACTTGGATATAAAACCGCTTTTTAACTTGTACACTCCGCCCAAACTTCAGCAGGATAACTTGACCTGTCGGTAGCCCCATGTTATTTTAGGTGTGAACCTTCACAATAAAAGTTTGCTTTATGCCATCAAATATGACTTTTCTGCTCCAAGCCGCTCACATTACCAAACGTTTCCCCGGCACAACCGCCCTGGATAATGCCCAATTCGAACTGCAACGCGGCGAAATTCACGCCCTGGTGGGTGAAAACGGCGCGGGCAAAAGCACGCTGATGAAAATCCTGTCCGGCGTGTATGTGGCGGACGCGGGCGAAATCCGCTTTGAAGACCGGCGGATTGAACCCACTAATCCCCGCCATGCCTTAGCGCTCGGTATCGCCATTGTGCATCAGGAACTCAGCGTGGTGCGGGCGCTGACCGTCGCCGAGAACATTTTCCCCGGACGCCTGCCCACCAATGCGCTGGGCATGGTCAAATACAGACAGCTTTTTGACGATGCCGCGCGCGTGCTGGAAAACCTTCAGGTGGACATTGACCCGCGCACGCCGATGGAACGGCTGTCGGTTGCCAACCAGCAGTTGGTCGAAATTGCTAAAGCCCTCTCGCTGAATTGCAAAGTGCTGATTCTGGACGAACCCACATCGGCGCTGACCGAACGCGAGGCCGATATTCTCTTTGGCCTGCTGCGGCGTCTGGCGGCCTCGACATTAAGTTTGACGGCCATATCCAGGAACAACCCGGCGGCCTTGCGATCTTCCGGCAGATACCCTAAGCCTAACCGAATCGCCTGTCCCGGTTCCCCAATCTGGATTGGTGTCCCCTTGAGGAGAATTTCGCCGATTTCTTGGGGGTCAGCGCCAAAAATCGCCCGCGCCAGTTCCGAACGCCCCGAACCGATCAACCCGGCAAAGCCTAACACTTCCCCCGCATACAGCTTAAAGCTGTTGGACACTGACTGACCCGGCAGCCGCAAATCGCGGACTTCCAGCAGCGGTGTCCCGCGTTCGTCACTCTTGGCCGGGTAAAAATCGCCGAGTTCACGCCCGACCATCATTCGAATAATTTCATCGGTAGTGGTCTCAGCAGTCACT
>DATALK010000309.1:0-2766 GCA_036261085.1 Phototrophicaceae bacterium
ATTACTTATAGTCAGTACACGGCGGGAGCGGAAAATTTTATGCCGCTGGTCTTTTTTGACAGCCAGAATCAGGTGTTTTCCGTTGCGATTCCGATGGCGGTCATTATGGCCGTTGGCGCGAATGCCGAGGCGGTATATCGGGAAGCCCGCGCGTTTTTGGGGAAACGCCTAGCGAACAAATCGACAGCAGCCGGAGCGGTAGCCTGATGAAAATTGATACGGTACGGACACGATATATCGTGTCCGTACATACAGAAAGCCAGTATCGAGTTTAAGTTTTATAGCTGTCTTTTAATTGCGGCAACGGTATTAAAGGAATGAAGTAATGGCTTCTTTTACCCCAACGGACGAACAACAGCTTTTAGTGGAAACGATGCGCCGCTATGCGGCCAACGACATGCGGGCGGTGGCCCACGACGCCGACGAAGCCAGCCAGCCGCCGCTGGCGGTGATTCAGACCGGTTGGGAAATGGGCCTTGTGCCGTCGGCCATTCCCGAAGAACTCGGCGGCCTGGGTGAACTCAGCGCGGTCACGGGCGCGCTGGCGGCAGAAGAACTCGCCTTTGGTGATCTCGCGCTGGCGCTGCACGTTTTAACGCCCGCGTTGGTCGCCTATCCGCTGGTGTTATTTGGCACGGCGGAACAGCGCGAAACACTGCTGCCCGCGTTTCTGGAAGAGCCGTTTTACCCGGTGACAGCGGCGCTGCTCGAACCGGGCATCAGCTTTGACCCCTATGAACTAAAAACCATCACTTCCGTTAGCGATGGCAAAGCCTGTCTCAACGGCGTAAAAGCCACTGTGCCGCTGGCGGATGACTCGCACCGGCTGCTGATTTATGCGCGAAACAGCGAATCGGGGAACGTGGATGCCTACCTCGTCGAAAAAGGAACACCAGGGCTGGAAATCGAACGGCGTGAACAGATGATGGGCCTGCGGGCGCTGCCAACCTATCGTGTCAAGCTCAATAACGTGCTGGTGGATGTTTCGGCGCGGCTCGGCGGCGCGGTGGGTGCGGATTTTTCGGTGCTGCTAAATCGCAGCAACGTGGCGCTGGCGGCACTGGCCGTCGGCGTGGCGCGCGCGTCGTTTGAATATGCGCGGGATTATGCCAAACAGCGCGTGCAGTTCGGCAAGGCCATCGCGCAAAATCAGGCCATCGCCTTCATGCTGGCGGAAATGGCAACCGAAATTGACGCCACACGGCTGCTGGCCTGGGAAGCCGCCTGGAAACTCGACCAGGGCGAGGACGCCACCCGCGCCGCTTATCTCGCTAAACAGTACGCGGATCGAATGGTCTTGCAGGTGGCCGACAGCGGTGTGCAGATTCTCGGCGGCTACGGGTTTATCCGCGAGTATCCGGCGGAACGCTGGCTGCGGAACGGGCGCGGCTTTCCGGCTTTCACGGGTTTGGCGCTGGTGTAGCCATGACGGTTTCCGACGAATTCTTTTTGCGGCGGGCGATTGCGCTGGCAATCGAAGGCCGGGAACGCGGGAGCGATCCCTTTGGCGCGGTGCTGGTAAAAGACGGCCAAATCGTCCGCGAAACCTTTGACCGCTGTGTTGAGACCTCTGACCCCACCTTTCACGCCGAACTCAGCCTCATCAGTGACCACTGCCGCGAAAATCAACTCTTTGCCCTGCCAGGGTATGCGCTCTACGCCAGCACCGAACCCTGCCCCATGTGCGCCGGGGCCATTCATTGGAGTCGGATTGCGCGCCTTGTGTTCAGCGTTTCGCAGGCGATGTTACAGGAACGCAGCGGCGGCAGTCCCAAACTCAGTTGTGACGTGGTGTTAGACCGGAACCGCATTGAAATTATCGGCCCGCTGCTGCCGGACGAAGGGCTAAAAGTGTTTGACGGCTATGCGTTTGTGCCGAAAATCGAACGCCACCGGCGGCGGTTTAATGACCTCACCCCCTAACCCCCTCTCCATATTATGGAGAGGGGGAGCAAGAAAGGTTACAGTGGGTCTGGAAATCCCCTGCTTGCGTAGCGGGGATTGAGGGGCGGGGACAAGGGTAGATTTTTAAGGAGTGAGGCCGTTGGCTTCGCCTGGGGTTCAAAACCCCTGGCTAGAGGTAAAACCTTTAAACCGCTAAAGCGGTTGTTGCTCCGGCCCGAACCTCTTTAGAGGTTTCCAGCTTGCCGGTTAGCCTGACGTTTTAAACGTCAGGCGGCCAAACGGCGAACAAACATTAAAAGTCTACCCTTGTAAGTCCCCTCCTTGCGCAGTGGGGAGGGGATTGAGGGGTGGGGACAGCTTTATAAAGGTATGGGATGGAGATGGGTAAAAATGGCAATCAGTTTTGAGATTCCCGAATTTGTGCAGCAGACGACCCAGATGACGGCTTTTATGGCGTCCCGCATCCACTTTTCGACCAGCCATTCGCGGCTGTACCCCATCTGGCCGAGCAGTTCCACCGCTTTCTGGGCAATCCAGGCGCAGGCTTTGGCGGCTTTGACCTTTGCCATCGAGGCTTCCAGGCTGTTGTGCAGCCCTTCGTCCAGCATGGCTACCGCGCGCAGCGTCAGCAGATAAGCCGCCTGCCATTGGGCGTCCATTTCCAGCACGTCGCGCTGAACGGCGGTCAGCTTGTGGTACGGTAAATTGTAAGGGACTTCGAGGCCATTTTCGGCCAGCTTTTCCCGCGTGAATTCCAGTGCCGCGCGCCCCACACCGAGCGCGCTGGCGGCCACAATCGGGCGGCTGGCGTCGAAGGTTGCCATCGCACCTTTAAAACCTTTGTCCTCACGGCTGGCCTGC
>DATALK010000311.1:0-2871 GCA_036261085.1 Phototrophicaceae bacterium
CAGCGCGTCGGCGACCACATCAATAATCCCGGCGCGGTCATTGCTAAAGCGAATCGCCAGCACCAGCCCGAATTGACCGGCGGCGGTTTTATACCGGTATTGCAGCGCCTCGCGGTCATCAATCGTCAGTTTGGTGACACCGCGCCGGTTGAGGACGGCACTCGTGTCCTGCAAAACGGAATGATATTCCCGCAGGATGGTGTTTAACGCCGCTTCCGGGTCAATGCCCAGGAAATCCAGTTGGTCGGAATCCTGCATGTAGATTTCGCCAAAGCTGGTATCCAGCGTCACAAAGTCTTGCCGGTCATTCACCTGCCAGCTTTCGGGATGGGCAAACTGGTCGCCGCTGCTAAAGGTATACGTTTCCCCACTGTCCTGGGCCGCGACGCTGCCCACCAGCAGCGCCAGAAGCAGAGCAATCATCAGTATCACAGATCGAGATTTCATCGTACTTTCTCTCCCATTCAATCGGGATTGTTACAATTATTATAGCCGAATTTGCCGTTTTTTAGAAGATGATTTCCTCTAATCAGGCATGTTTCTATCATAACAGCAAATGGGCGTGTTGTGCTGGAACTGGTGCGGCGGCGCAAACTGCGCGAAGAATATTCGCTGCTGTGGCTGGCAACGGCGGTGGTGCTGATTGTCCTCAGCCTGTCGCGCCCGCTGCTGGATGTGCTGGCGAATCTGGTGGGTATTTTTTATCCACCAAGCGCGCTATTCCTGGTGGCGGTGGTGTTTATTCTGGTGATTCTGCTGCACTTCTCGACGGTGCTGACGCGCCTCGCGCAGGAAAACAAAGAAACCGCGCAGCAAATCGCCTTACTGCGCTGGCAGTTGGAGCAGTCGCAGCGGGCGTTAGCGGCGCACCAGAATGCCGCCCAGGAACACCAGAATGACCAGACCGGTAGCAAAAACTGACACCACCCAGTAGCGCCGGTTCAGCGGATTGGTATCCACACCGCGAATTTCGCCGGGATGATCGGGATGATTTTCCAGCGTCAGAATCGGGCTGATGAACCACGACAGAATGACGCCACCGGCTAATCCGCCCATGTGCGCCCAATTGTCAATGCGCATGGCACTGCCGGGGATAGTGGACGCCAGCCCGATCAGCAGATTGGTGATACCAAAGGTAACAAGGCTTTGCCGCCGCGCGCGTCCGGCTTCGCCCATCAGCCTGCGGTGATGGTAGAGATAGATAAATTCCGCCCCCAGGATGGCAAACACGGCCCCCGAGGCCCCAACCGAATAGCTGTTCGCGCCCCCCAGCAGGATGCTGAGAACCGATCCCGTTAGCCCCCCCAACAGATACACAATCAAAAAGCGCGCGTGGCCGAACAGCGGCTCCAGTGACCGGCCCACCGCGTACAGGATATACATATTAAAAATCAGGTGCAGGCTGTTCGTCGGGACAAACCCGCCCAGGCTGCTGTAAATGCTGGCGTGTAAAAACATCGAACTCACCAGCCGGTAGTAGTCACCGTTGACCAGCACCGCCGTCTGGTTGTTCGCGCCCCAGCTAAAAACCTGGTTGCTCAACTGCGCCGATAGGGACATCAAACCAAAGATAACCACGTTGATAAAAATCAGCACATAGGTCGCGCGCGGCAGCACCGAGGGAATATGCAAAATCACCCGCTGGCGCGGCGGTGGTTCCGGCGCGGGTGGCTCCGGGAGGCGTTCCAACGGATGCCGCCGTTTTTCGGGTTGTGGGTTATCCATGCCATCATCTTTCGCTATAATCCAGCAAGACGAAATCACGTCTTGATAGTAACGATTGTTAGTCTAGTGAGCGAATTATGCCAACTTACGACTACCGCTGCAACCAGTGTGGGCGTCCATTTGCCCTCTTCTATAAATCCTACCGGGATTATGATGCGGCCATGCCCGTCTGTCCGCATTGTGACAGCCCCGCCGTGTCGCGCCAAATTAAGCGGGTTGCCATCGCCAAACCATCCCCGAATTTCAGTCAGATGTCCTCTGGTGAAATGCTGTCGGTGTTAGATGGCGGCAACTCGCGGGAGATTGGCCGGTTGTTCCAGCAGGTGGGCGACAGCGCCGGGGTGGATATGGGCGAAACTTACACCGAGGCCGGTAAACGCCTGGCGCAAGGCGACAGTATCGAACACGTTGAAAAAGACTTACGTGCGCAGGCGGGTAGTACTGAAAAAGCAGCGGGCGATCCGTAGATCGCCCACAAAAGCGCAGACGCCCTGGTGGGCGTCCGCTAATCTTAATTCTATGAAGTTTAAACTTTTATTTTTTGTGGAGAGACTGGTAAAGTCTCTGAGATTTGGATCACCGGACTGTAAATATTTTATATTACTTTTTTGAACTGCCCTTATTCTGACTCCGAAACCAGGAAAACCGGAGTGACATTCATCACACAAAACTACGACAAATGTCACTCCTGGTTAACGATTTTTTCATCTTTACCATGACGGCTTAAGCGTGTGGATGGATACAACATCATCAGCAAGCCGTAAGATTGTTCGTCGGGACTGCCAGAGAGTTTTTCATCCTCGCTCACATATTCGCGGATTAACGCGCGCAGCCGCCGGTAAAATTCTTCGGCCTCAGCGGGCAGCAAATGCAGTGTATGCCGTCCGATCATCAGGGTGCGTTTCAGCGGCATGGCGTCATTTTCGGGCGTTTCCACATCCACCGCCCCCCCCTCGACACTTTCCTGAATATCCGCTGTTTTCGCCCACATCGCCCAGCGGTATCGAGGGCCTGAATGTCATGCTGCGCAGCCTGTTTGACGATACCAAAGCGGATATTCAGGAAAGTGTCGAGGGGGGGGCGGTGGATGTGGAAACGCCCGAAAATGACGCCATGCCGCTGAAACGCACCCTGATGATCGGACGG
>DATALK010000317.1:0-2272 GCA_036261085.1 Phototrophicaceae bacterium
ATCGCCCGCCTCATTCAGGATAAGGCTCATTTGCGGACGGGCTTTGTGGGCACACCCTATCTCTGCCGCGTGCTGTCAGCTATCGGCGCTAACGACCTGGCCTATCAACTGCTGCTCAACGAGGATTATCCCTCGTGGTTGTATGCCGTCAATCTGGGCGCTACCACCATCTGGGAGCGGTGGAACTCAATCAACCCCGATGGCTCCATCAGCTCAACGGGCATGAACTCACTCAACCACTACGCCTATGGTTCGATTGTGGAATGGATGTACCGCGATATGTGCGGGCTGAACCCCACTTCCGACGAAGTGGGTGTTACCGGTTTCCGTCATGCCCGCATCATGCCTAAACCAGATCACGCGCTCGAATGGGCCAGGGCGCGTTATCACTCAGCGGCGGGCCTTTATGAAAGCGGCTGGCGGCTGGATGCAGCGGGGCAACTGACCATCGAACTTGTTATTCCGTTTAACGCCACAGCCCAGGTCGTCCTTCCCGCCGCTCCCAAAGATGCGATAACCCTCAACGGCTACCCGTTACACGACGGCGAGCAGCTTGGTGACAACGTCGAATTGACACTTGGCGCTGGTGCTTACAAAATCGAGTATTGGTTTCGAGAAAAGGCGCTTCCGGTCTAGTTGGTAAGCGGTGCCGCCAGTTTCGCCGGGCGCTAAACCGGCGGCGCAGTCGTACCCGGAATTCGACCCTCATGGCTTTTTGACCACCGGGATTGAGCCGATAGCGTTGAGGTAAGCGCGAAGTTTCTGGCTGGTTCGCTCTTGCAAATTAGCCGGAATTCGTTATACTTATTCTCACACGGGCAATTAGCTCAATTGGCAGAGCACTCCTTTGACGTGGGAGGGGTTATAGGTTCGAGTCCTATATTGCCCACAATCTAGGATTTTACTCGAACAGGTGGCATAACTGCCACCTGTTTCGATTCTTGCAGAGTTCTCCGAAAGTTCCTCACCACCACGGATCTTCTCACAAACTTCATGCAGATAAGCACATGGTAGCAGTAAATCCACCCGTTCTATCGCGCCCGCAGTCGTTCCTGCTGGTCACTACGCGGCGCTTATATCGCTGGTTGGGAACATGCTTACTTCTCCGCCCCAACGACAATTTCCTGCTCGACCACCATGTCCCGATAGGCTTCCGGGAAAGCGGCCCGGATTGCGTCCAGCGCGGGCTGGCTGCTGTCATGCGCCGAGGGCGCGACAATAACCGGATGGTAGGTTTTCAGGAAATCAAGATTGGGTTGGATGTCTCTACCGTCTGACGTGGGATAGTGCAGGCCACCGACAAAACCAACTATCGGCTCATCAAACAGGGCGTCGGCGCGTTGCATCATCTTCTGAATACCGGGATGCCCGCATCCGGCAATAACCACCACGCCGACTCCTTCAACATTTACCAGCAGCGATTGTTCTACATCTGGGTCCGCCAGCAACAGCATCGGGAATACTTCCGCAAAGGCAATTGTATCCCAACGGCAGCTGTTTGATGGTCAGATGGCGGGCGTTTGCATGACAGGGAGGAAGTATTATAAATGAAAGAACAGCGCAGTTAACCCCGCCGCAAAGCAGGAGGGTCGTGATTATTGAGGGTAAATATTCAGACCCGGGGTTTAAACCCCGGGTCTCGGCGAATTTCCCAATCCACGAAACAGGAGCCGATAAGATGGCGCAAACACCAGCGGCGGAATCCGAATTTCGCCCGCATCGGTGAACCCCTGCGACTCCACACTGGTCACTTTGCCCGCCGCAAAGTTCAAAGCGAAAGTTTCTTTGTAGAGGTTGATGATAACGGACTGCGTTAATCCGGCAAAGGCGCTGGCCGCGATGCGCCGTTCCAGCGCCGATGTGCGCTCCTTGGCGGGCGGCCACATCGGGCCGCCCCTACAACCTTAATCTTGTTGGGCATTTACTCGCTTCTTTAGTGCGGCTCTCAGGCTGGAAATTCAGCCAGAGGGCTTTGAGCCTCTGGCAGTAAACGCGCTTATCTTGATGCGTAGTGGCGGATTGCTAAACCCGCCCTGAATTGATTTTAACAACCGGTGCTTAACTGCCGCTGTCGGCGGCTTCGCGGTTCGGAACCACCGCCAGCCCATCGTAGGCGGGGCAGCTTCCGGGGATGACCAGGGTCTCGCCAGCGTAGAGCAGATGCGGGTTATCAGCGATATTGTTGCTTTCGGCAATGCAATCCGCCTGTTTATCAAACTGCGCGGCGCTTAAATCCAGCACATCGCGCGGCTGCACGACATAGACTTCATCG
>DATALK010000319.1:0-2815 GCA_036261085.1 Phototrophicaceae bacterium
GAGGAAATAATATAGTCGGCCATTCTTTGACCACTTGAATCGCTTAATATAGCAAGTATATCGGTCTGAAGGTTGCGATAACGAATGACCATGCTGGCAATAAACAGGCCGAGGATGGCAAAAATCACGGCCAATCCTAAAATCAGATAATCGCCGGTAGCGGGAATCGACTCTGGCATGGGGTTGTTCTCCTTAACTCAGCGCTTTGAGTTTGAGCGCCTGAATACGTTCGGCAAAATTTTCCAGGCGAATGCGATACCACATCAGCGTCACCGGCACGAGCAGCGCCCATACCGGCATATTGACCATCAGCGCCATACGCACGCCGCTACTGCCCGCCACTTCAAACGCGCCCTGCGCCGCGTCGGTCTGCACGCTGGGGCCGATCACTACCGGGTGAATCGTGTCGGGGCGAATGCGCGTAATCACCAGCACGATGATGACCGTGATAAACGCCAGAATCCCGTAGACGGCGGCAAACCTGCGGCGCTGTTCGGGGTTTTCAATGCCCTGACGCAGCATCACATAAGCGGCATAGGTCAGCACCATGATGGCTTCCGAGGTCAGACGCGGGTCCCACGTCCACCAGGTATTCCAGATCGGGCGCGCCCAGATCATGCCGGTGACGAGGTTGATTAACCCCAGCGCCATGCCAACCTCGACCCCGGCCAGGGCGAAGGTATCCCATTTGGTTTGCCGGGTGCGCAGGTACATCACGCCGCCAATGACCGTCCCCAACAGCGCGACAAACGCGCCGATAAAGGCGGGCATATGAATGTAAAAAATTCGCTGAATATCGCCCTGGTCAATATCGGTGCGGGCATACACCAGCGCCATGTATAAACCGGCCACCACGCCCCCAATAGTCAGAATCGTGAGCGCCATGAGCAGGCGTGAGCGAGAATTAACTTGATTTTGTGGAATGGGAATTGACGATACCTCTTGAGCCGCAGTCATAACCTTTCCTCCAATATTATCCAATTAAAATCGTAACCTATCTACATAAAATTGCCAAAATCGCTCATCAATTTCTTTTTAATGGGGCTGCCGGACGCCCCAAGTCTTACAATTAAATACGGTGTTTGGGCGGACGTGCCGGTGCACGTCCCTACGAATATCCAATTTTTGTAGGGACACCCAAAAGGGTGTCCCATTTATACCAAGATAAGCATTCTTGCCGCCAGAGGCTGAAGCCGTCTGGCTGAATTGACAGCCTGTAAGCCCACTGAAGGGGCTAGTTAATACCCGACAAAAATCTTATCAGCCCCTTTAGTGGGCTTGGCTTTTCCCGCTAGCCCTGGGTTTAAACCCAGGGCGGCGAGCCAGCGAGTCTTAACTTGGTGCATATGGGACACCCAACGGGGTGTCCGTCTACGTTAATTTGTAAAAAACATAATCGTGGCTGTAACATGGCCCCTTTTATTTATCTTCCTATTCCTCAATCACGTACTCAAACAGCAGATAACACGCCACCAGATAAATGATGTCCACCACAATCAGAATTTGCGGCCACGCAATCCAATCGGCGATAGGCGTTCCGGTCAGAATATTGGTGGAAGCGCGCACGGCGGCCAACAGCACCGGCAGCGTGACCGGCAGCATGACAATGGGCAGCAGGCTCTCGCGGGCGCGGGTCTGCACGGTCATCATCGCCAGCAGCGTGCCAACCGTCGCAAAGCCAAATGTGCCGAGCAGCAGCACCAGCAGCAGCCAGGGCTGCACCAGATTTTCATTGTAAAGAATGGTCATGATCGGCAGCAGCAGCAGACCCACCACCAGCGTAAAAACCAGATTGCCCACCAGCTTGCCAAAAAAGATCGCCACACGGTCAATTGGCGCGAGTAACATGGCGTCCAGGTTGCCCTGGTCGCGTTCCATTGCCAACGAACGATTCAGACCGAGGACGCTGGCAAACACCACCGTCACCCACAAGACCCCGCTGATGGCTTCGCGGCGGGCATTCCGGTCTAATTCCAGCGCAAAGCTGAAAATAAGAATGCTCAACAGCGCGAACAACCCCATTGAACTGACCAGTTCCCGGCTGCGCAGTTCGATCTGTAAATCCTTACGAACAATGCTCAGGACGGCTTTGATAAAGGGGGTTTTCACAGATTCCTCAGTCCGATGAGTTTAAGGCCACATTATAAAACAGTGTCCGGTATCAACCGGTAGAATAACGGCGGGAGCTACGTTGGACGAAAACTCCATGTCAACGGGAGTCTGGAAAAAACTTATCAGACTCCAGGGGCGATTAACAAAGGCCATAACCCGCAGTTGACCCCTATTATAAAAAGCCTCGTACAACGCATCCGCACAAACAGAGTCCCATTTGGTTCCGGTTGGCACCAAATAAGGTAGGATGGTTCCCGCTTCCGGCGGCCCCAGTATCAACCAGGTGTCACCAATCGTCAGCGTGGTATGAATACATAGATCTCGGATGAAGTCAGTGCCGGTTGATTTCCAACCCAGATGAACCGATAGCCTATCAACCAACCAATCCGGCTGCTGGCCGCTCCATTGCCAATCCCAAGTCGTCATCAATACCTGAGCATATTCATCGGGCGCATAACTGTAACCCGGTGACGATTGGTTGGCTAAAACCCAGGGATGAGAAGCCAACAGGCGCTTGGTTTCCAAACGAGTGGTTTCTTCCACCTTCAAGCCAAGCTGACACGGCAGTGAGCAACCATCGGATGGTCTGAAATACGGACGCAGCGATTGAACGGAGCTATATTGGCTGAATACCAGGGTCAGAAGGGCGACAATAAAAATCATCGGGCTTCACCTCGCCGTCGCCATGCTGGTGGTTTCGGTA
>DATALK010000322.1:0-2761 GCA_036261085.1 Phototrophicaceae bacterium
CCGTCCCGGTGCGGCGCGGGAACTGAAACGAAAAAACCGGCGTAATCTGATACCGCTCGGAATCCAGGAAACCGTAATACGGCAGCATCACGCGCGCATCCAGACCCAAACGGCGCAGCGCTCCCGGCAGCGATCCCACCACATCAGCCATGCCGCCCACTTTCGCAAAGGGAGCGGCTTCGGCACTGACGAATAAAACATTGATACTCACGCGACTCATCCCCTTAACGCTGGCAAAAATTCCGTTCTGGTCAACGGCGTGGTTACACTTCGGCAAACCAGCGATAATCAATATCCGGGAACACCTTGTCCAGTTCCCAATATTCTTCGGCCAGGGCGCGATTCGGCACACCGCGTTCCAGGCTGTCTACCAGCTTATCAAACCGTTCGACATGCTGGCTGAAACGCCGGATGGAATACTCCCGCGCCTGTCCGGTAGTCACCAGGAACGGCCAATCCGAACTTTGCAGCAACAGCAGTTCCCGCGCGGACTGTTGCAACACATACAGCGTCTCGCCTTCGGCCTGGGGGTACAACCGCACCAGGTCTTCCATGCGCTGTTCGGCCTCATGGATCGGCCCCCACATCCAATGGGTATCGGCATTGTCCCAGGTAAAATGGGTGCCGCCCGCCCCCCAGGAACCTTCGGGAATATGCAGCACTTCGGTGGGTGGATGTTCCACAATGTGTTTGCTGGCCGTTGTCAGTTCGACATCGGGGTTGTTCGCCAGATGGCGCAGCACCTTCCCCAGCCAGGTCACACCTTCAAACCACCAATGACCAAATAATTCGGTATCGTAGTTCGAGGAAATCAGCCCAAATTTGCCAGTCTCTTTGTGATACTCACGCAGCAGATCACCCACCAGATGCGCGTAATCCTCGGCGTGCTGTTCAACCTTGTAGGCGGCCCAATCGGGATGGTAATAATCCTTGTAGGCCAGATCGGTTTTAGCCCCGGTCACGCGCCAGTATTGCAGCCCGCTGGTTCCCGCTTTTTTGTGGAATTCGCGGTAATCAAAATCCCCCGGATAGCCCCAATCGGCGCTCCACACCTGCATCCCCGTCCGATTATTGCGGCCAATGACTGCGACACCGGAATGTTCATCCGCACGGTTCCCAGCAACGGTTTCGCTGACATAATACGGCTGGTAGGTGGTAGCGTGGCGTTCCGGCATCAGGCGCGTCTGCGCGGGAATGACATAGCGGCGTTTGATGTTGCCATAGGGGCCAAGCACGTCCCCGGCGGCCACACCCACCGGCTGCCCGCCGGTAATGGTATGGGTCTCGCTAAAAAAACACTTTCAGGCCGCTTTTGGCGAGCCAGGTTTCCAGTCCTGGCCGTTTGCGCCCGCTGTCAGTGATATAGGCCGGACGGTAAGCACATTCCGGCAGCCAGATACCGGTGGGCTGACGGCCAAACAGCCGCTTGTAACTCTGCACCCCGGCTTTAAGCTGGCCGACAATCGAACTGTCCCGGCTGAGGAGCGGTAGATAACCATGTGTCGCCGCGCTGGTGGTAATTTCGATAAAACCTTCATCCTGTAACTGGCGGAACGCCCCAATCATGTCCCGGTTAAACCGAACATCAAACGCCTGCTTGATGTTTTCGTACCAGTTTTTGTACCACTCGGCCAGATACAGCAGGTGCGGATTCGAGGTGTCGGGAACCGTCTCCATGATGGTTTCCGTCGCCAGTTCAGCCAGGTCGGCGGCTTCATCTGCCGCCTCGGCCAAATCTTGTTCAGCTTCATCCGTAGTCAGGTCATCCACCAGTTTGACCACATCCACCGCCATCTGAACCGGACGCGGCTTTTCGGCAAAATATTCCATATCCTGCCGCGCCGCTTTAATTTTATCGTCCAGATATTGGTCAAAGTGATCCAGAACGGTGGAATCGGCCAACTGCTCGGCCAAAATGGGGGTGATGCCAATGGTGATATGAAAGGGAACGCCCTCTTCTTTCAGATCATAGAGAGTTTGCAGCAGCGGAATGTAGGTTTCGCTGGCCGCTTCGTGAATCCACTCCTCGCCATGCGGCCAGCGACCTGCCAACCGAGCATAGGGGAGATGACTGTGCAAGACAAAGGTAAAAGCTCCTATTGCGCCCACAATAATCTACTCCTAAGGAACTATCGGAAACTAAAATCCTCAGGATTGTAACGTCTTGCCGAATAAAGGCCAAATAAGAACTATGTCGGCGCGTCTACCGGTAAAACCATTGTGAAAATACTGCCCTGGCCGGGTTCACTGCGCACTGTCAAATACCCGCCATGCGACTCGGTCACGGAGCGCGCCACGAATAACCCCTGCCCTAACCCGCGCGGGTCGAGCAGTTTACCGCTGGCCGTGCGCGGTTCGCCCCGGTAAAAACGCTCGAAAATGTGCGGCAGGTCTTTTTTGGTGATGCCCACGCCTGTATCCACCACCTGAATTGTGACATTGCGGGCATCGCTGCCGCTTGCCATCACAATAATATGGCCGCCCGCTTCCGTATAACGAATCGCATTTTGCAACAGATGGCCTAACGACCAGCGCAGCCGTTGGTCATCCCCCACCACTTGCAGCCGTTCCACATCGCGCAGCATCACGGTTACATCCAGATGCGCGCGTTTCACCTCCGGGGTGATGCCGTTAACCACGTTCCAGATTAACTCTTCCAGGTTCACCGGGTCCCGCCGGATGCTGAACGCCGAAGCGCTCATTTCGGAAATATCGAGCAGTTCCACAATCATCCGATCAAGAATATCCACATTGCGGCTGA
>DATALK010000338.1:0-2289 GCA_036261085.1 Phototrophicaceae bacterium
CTGAACGGCGGCGGTCTGTTCACAGGCGGAATGCCAGGGGCAGATTTGACAGGGTTTGCCTAAAAAGATAGGCGGCGCTTCGGCAGCCGTCATCACCTGCGCCACGCGGTTTAAAACGGCCAGCAGGCGGCTTTCGCTGTAGGCATGTTCGATAACCTGAAGGGGTTGATAGTCAGCATCCCGCCCTAACCAGAACCACCCCTCCGGTTCACGTTCCTGGGCGGCCCCGACGAGCCACATATACAAATCGAGTTGCAGCAGATCTTCCGCTTGCAGCGCCGCCCGCTGTTTGATTTCAATCGGCTCGTATGACCAGTTTCCCAACCGTGAGGGAGTCGAAACCCGGCGCAGCCAATCCACCCGCCCGCGCACACAAACCGGCGTCGGCAGATCAATAACTCGCTCAAACGCGGCCCCGCGAATCCCGGCGACGCCCTGCCGCATCAACTTTTGGGTCACACGCAGCATCTCCGGCCATGAGCCTACCGGAACCGGGGTCATCGGGCCAAAAGCCCGTCCAACGATCCGCTGCTCATGCTCAATCCCGCCGCTGGCATATTCGGGCGCGGGAGCGACCCGCGCCGTTACGTCACCATGCTGATCGAGCCAGACGCGGCGTTCACAAGCGGCTAAATAGCGCAGGGTGTAGGCGGTGATAACCGGCGGGTTCATCAGTGACTCGCTTGCAGCACCCGCAGACAGGTTTCGACGGCTGTTACCATGGTTGCCAGCGGCAGCCCTGGCCCCTGCTCCGGGGTTTCACACAAATCCGGCACATGAATAAAACCGCAAGGAATCGAATGATTCAGGATTTCCAGTTCCCGCAGCGACGAAAAAAAGACGTGGTTGCACACATAAGCACCGGCATGGTTCGAAATAGATACCGGAATCTGCTGTTCCTGCAAAGCTGCCAGCATTCGCTCTAACGGCAGCGTTGCCCAGTACGCCAACTGCGCGTCCGCATCAATCATTCGTCCCTTTGCCAGATCACCCGCATTATCGGCCACCGGCGCATCATCCAGATTCAGCGCCACCCGCTCCAGACTAATCGTCGTCCGCTTGGCCGCCACCCCCAAGCACAAAACAGCATCCGGCTGATGTGTGCGGATCAGATCACGGATACCATTGCCAGAGGCGGCATATTCAGTCGGCAGCACCGCCGCCACCACCTCCGGGAAATACCCCCGCTGCACAATCTGCTCGACAATCAACTGTGAAGGATTTACGGCCACCGGACCAAACGGCGTAAACCCGGTAAGAATTATCGTCAAGACCTTAACACCCTTTGTATTTACGTAACTTCACGTAATTAATTTTAACACGAGAAGCCAGTTCAGGTATTAATTTTCCATTTTCTGCCGGGACAATCAGAGGACTGCCCCGGCGATTGCGGTATTTAATACTTTACATCCACCTGACGTTTGGATTGAGCTGATTCAAGAATCGCATCACAAACGACTGCCGCGCGATAACCATCCTCAAAGGTCGCACCATAGGGAGCCACATCCTTGTTATTGACAATACAATCCAGGAGATGATTGATTTCGATGATAAAAGTATGCTCCCAACCAATCATGTGACCCTGCGGCCAGAAGCTCGCCCAGTAAGGATGATACGGCTCACTCACTAACACATTGGTAAAGCCCTGCGTTTCCTTTGGCTCAGCACCGACCCAGAACACATCCAGTTCATTCATACGTTCCAGGTTAAAACGCAGTGTCCCCTTCTCGCCATTAATTTCCAACACCTCACTATTTTTGCGACCAGCGGCAAAACGGGTCGCTTCCAGCGTCCCTAACGCGCCATTTTCAAACTCCACCGCCGCCACAAAAGCATCATCCACTGTCACTTTGCCCATCGTGCCATCGGCGTTCGGACGATTTTCGATAAACGTCTTGGTCATGGCGCTGACACCCTTGACGCCGCCCACCAGGAAGTGCGCCAGATCAATGATGTGCGCGCCCAGATCACCTAATGCGCCGCTGCCCGCCTGCTCTTTGTCCAAGCGCCAGATCATCGGCGTATTGTAATGCGGCATAATCCACTCTTGCAGATAAACCGCGCGGTAGTGGTAAATCCGCCCCAATGCGCCGCTGTCAATCAAATATTTCGCCTGCACAATCGCCGGGACAAAGCGGTAGTTAAACGCCACCATATGTTTAACGCCCGCTTTATTCACCGCCTCCAGCATCGTTCGCGCTTCGGCGGCAGTCCGAGCCAACGGTTTTTCGCACAGAATATGTTTGCCCATCGCCGCCGCCTGAATACAGGGTTCAGCGTGGGCATCAT
>DATALK010000385.1:0-3295 GCA_036261085.1 Phototrophicaceae bacterium
CGAACCAACGCCCGCTGAACCGGTACAGGTGGCGCGGTTGGTGGTGCCGGTCACATTTACTGTCGAAGTCTCCGCGCGCACCAACAGCGATGTGTATATTGCCGGGGATTTCCACAGCGCCGAGTATCCCCTCTGGGACCCCGCCGGTTTGAAGCTGACACAGGCCGACGATACCCACTGGACAATTACGCTGAACATCCCCGAAGGTGAAACCATTGAGTACAAGTACGTGCGTGGTGACTGGTCAGCCGTCGAAAAGGACGCCACCTGCCAGGAAATTGCCAACCGGCGCGTGACCGTGCGCCCCGGCGCGTCCGGCACGGTAGACGTAACCGACAGCGTCATCAAATGGCGCGATCTCGACCAGTGCGGCTAACTCCTGAATCAACGAGGGCGGGAGATGGTCTTCCGCCCTTTATCCTCCTTAAATTTCCTGAATGGATACTCACTGATGAAACGTTCCCTCGTCTTCCTGCTGGTATTTGTATCAATGAGTTTGAATCTGCCCCTCATTTCTGCTCAGGAAACCCTGAATCGGGCTTACAGTGCCAACTGGAGTCCCGATGGCCGTATTCTGGCGATTAATGGAAATTCGGGGTTGTGGTTCTATGATATTGAGCATGGCACTTTAGAACATATAACATCAGATTTCGCATTCATCGGGTGGACATCAAATAATCATGTTTTTACGGGTAGAGGTTTTTTCAATCCAATCACCCGGCATCTGGAAGATTCATTTGAACTTCAGCGACCACAAGACATATTCAGCACCAGAATAGGTCTAAGCCACGATACAACACTTTACGCATTGCTGGAGGGAGATTATCTCGACACCATTGTGATTTACAGCACGGAAACGGGCGCACCCATTCGCCGCATTAACACCACTAATCCCAATGCTGGTGCAGTGACTAAATGGAGTCCCGATAACACTCTATTCGCCATGCAGGTAGGAAACAGACCATCGGTTCTGATTATTCCTAATACGGAAACCCCTACCATCCTTGAATACTCAATAAAAAATAGTCCAGCCTACCAACAAGATCAATTTCTCTTTAGGTTTCAATGGAGTCCTGATGGAGATATCTTAGCAATTGGGACGACCCAAGCCATTATTTTTTTACTAGACGTTCAAAGTGAAACTTTTTTCGGCAGTCTGGAAAGCCAGGTTCCAATGAACATAGCATGGTCGCCAGATGGGAAACGGTTAGCCGCGAGCAACATGGACGGAACAATCACGGTTTGGGATGTTGAAACCGAAGCGATATTGGAAAAGTTACAGACCACTGGGCTTCTCTATGACTTGGAATTCAGTCCATATGGAGGAGTATTGGCGATTGCGAATGATATTGAGAAAGCGCTACAACATAATTCTGATGGTTCGCCGCGCCAATTAATACTGAGTACAAATAATCCAAAACTCTATATCCGTTCCATTGGCGAGCGAAACGCTGTGCAGTTGTTTGTTCCTGCGCCGTCGCTGCAACGTTTCGCTGAAATTGCTTCCTTCTGTGGCGCGCCCGCCACTCTCACCGCTTTTGATACCCAACCTGAGGACAGCATCGCACTCAAAGTCCAAATCGAAACCCTGTTACAACAGTTAGCCGACTTACCCGAAAACGCGATTCCCTTTGGCTGCACGACAGATTTGACCGCTATCCTTGAAGCCCTGAAACTGGCGGCAGCCTAAAACAAAAGGCGGGAGATCATCTCCCGCCCTCACCGCGATTGATTATGTAGGGGCGGCTCGTGAACCGCCCTACGGAAAAATCACCCGTTCTGAACATGAGCCTGATTTTTAATACTGGCTCGCGCATTTCCGCCTGACGTTTAAAACGTCAGGCTACTCGCCAAGCTGGAAACCGCTAAAGCGGTTCAAAACGGAGCAACAACCGCTTTAGCGGTTTAAAGGTTTTGCCTCTAGCCTGGGGTTTTGAACCCCAGGCGAAGTTTATTCATACCTCAGCACGTTCGTCACCCGCTCGCCCAAAATAGTCTGCGAGCTGAGGAACGTCGCCAGCCACGCGATCACGATGGCCGCGATCACCAGCGCCACCGCCACCGGCATGGCATCGCGCGGAATCAGCACGGTCACATCCAGGCCGAAGTTGCTCATAATCACCACGCCCAGCGAACTCAGGCCAATGCCCAACACGCCGCCCAATAGGCTGATGAGTGTGTTTTCCAGCAGCATCACCGTCAGGACGCGATTGCCATTTAGCCCCACCGCCTTCAGGATACCGATTTGCCGCCGCCGTTCCAGCATGGACAGCGCCACCGTGTTTGCCATAATCACCGCCGCCGCCATCAGCGATAGCAAACCGACCAGCACCGGAATGGCACTGAATTGATTAATGAGACGGCCTAAAAGCCCGTCCAGGAAGGCAATATCCAGCGAATACACCAGCGGCAGCGACGAAATTTCCACCAGCGCTTGATTCAGGTGTTCCGGCACAATCTGGGCGATATTCAGTTGGAAATCGGGCGATACCTGCGCCAGCGCTTGCGGCGGCACGGTGACATCGCCCATCATCATGCCCTGCTGCATGGTCATATTCGTCGGATCAACATAGGGCGTCAGCCCCACGACTTCCAGTTCATAATCCCGGTTGTTGATGGTAAACGTCAACACCGATCCGACCTTTACCCCTAGTTGCTCCAGCAGCGGATTGAATTGAACAACGGCCACGCGCTTTCCGGCGTCTTCGGGTGTCAGTCCTCGTCCGCTGATGATCTCGCCGCCGGTCACGTTCGGATTATCCGTCACCCGCGCCATTAACGTGTAACTGTAACTGCGCATGATGCCGGAAAGTTCGCGCATCTGCTCCCAGTTTTGATTATTAGCGGCCTCCCGCATGGCCTGGCGCGCTTCCGACTGCGACATCACCCCTTCCGCATCCCGGATATTCAAACCGTCAACCGCTTTGATCGTCCCGTTGTAAGTCAAAATGCGGGTGCGATACTCCACCCCTTCGATGCTGTCCAGCTTGTTATCAATCAGCGGATTGGCAATCGCGGGCGGCAGAATGGGAATAATCACCACATTACCACCCAGACCGCCGCTGAGCGAAAAGCGCAGAAGTTCGCGCACACCTTCGCCCACACACGAAATACTGCTCAGGGCGAACATCCCGGCGCTGAGGGCCAGCAGCGTCGTCGCTGTGCGTACCCGGCGGGTACTAAGGTTGCGCAGCGCCAGCCGCAAATCCACAATGCCGAAAGCGGGCAGCTTGCCCAGTAGCCAGACAATAATCCACAAAATGCCCACCAGCAGGCCCAAAATCAGCAGCGTAAT
>DATALK010000411.1:0-10353 GCA_036261085.1 Phototrophicaceae bacterium
CGAAATCGGCGTTCCGGCGGCGCTCAGGAGTTCCACGAAGTAGGTGTTGTTGTTGATTTTGTTATCTACCGGCTGTTCCCAACCGCCCGGCCCATACAGCGAATTCGAGCCGCTGGTCACGGTGCGATCCCCAATTTGCGCGTTAAAGATATGAATCTGCATCCCATTCACCGCATTATTGTTGATGTCATACACCTGCCCGCCAACGCCCTGCCAGGCACAGCCCGCCGTGTTGGCAAAATTGGTCGTGTAAATCACCTGTCCATCCCGAACATCATAGGGAAAAGGTGAAGTCGTCGGGGATGGCGTATTGGTTGGGCCGGTGGGGGTTTCCGTCGGCGTGGGGGTGGGACTCGTGGACGGCGTGGGCGTAACACTGGGCGTATCCGTCGGGCCGGGGGTGTCAGTAATCGTTGAAGTAGCCGTGACCGTTGGCGCGGTTGTGGCCGTGACCGTCGGCGTGGCCGTCTCGGTGGGCGTAAACGTAAACGTCGGCGGTTGGGTATTGGTCGGCGTATTCGATGGCGTCATCGTTGGCAGCACAAACGGCGTTGGCAAATCCGCCGCCGCCTGGGGCTGCGCCGCCGCTGGTCGCAAAAACTGCATGACCGCGACGATAATCACCACCACCGTCAGCACCAGGAAAACCAAGCTGATGAGGTTGTAAATTCGAGATTGTCCTTGACCCATAATACCCTCGCTTTTCAGGCCGCCCGTGAAAATGACATAACCGGAGTTATGGTAAATCGTTTATGCTCTCATCCCCCGGCCCTTCCGCTTCGTATCCAGGCAAAGCGGAGAAAACCGCTTGCACATCAGTTTTCAAAATCCCTCTGCATGACACACAGCGGAGGGATTTAAGGTGGAGGACCTAAAGTTTGCTGAGAGGCCGTCTGAAAATTCAGAATTTGACCATTTGGGTAACAATCTCACCCCTACTCGCTACGCTCGTTTCCCCTCTCCATACTATGGAGAGGGGGTTAGGGGGTGAGGTCGTGCCTCTAAATTGCTCATAAAAGGTCAGTCTCACTAATTTTCAGATACGCTCTGACTGATGTTATATATACCGTTCGATGATCGCTGTTTGCCGCAGTTGGTCGAGCCAGTTTTCAAAGCGGTTTTGCGAAATATAGACGCGCCGCTGCGGGTCTACCGGGCGCGCGCCGCTTTCCAGCGTTTGCACCAGATGATAGCCCAGCACACTGCTGACCGGGCCACCGATTTGTCCCGGTTGCAGCGAAAACGCTAACGTTTCCAGTTCGGGAGCCAGCAGCTCATCGTGGGCAAACCAGCCCAAATCCCCCCCCAGGCCGCGCGTGGTTTCATCTAACGACACCTGCTGCGCGATCACACCAAAATCTTCACCGGCTTTCAACCGCGCCGCCACATTCAGGGCATCGGCTTCGGTCTGCACCAGGATATGCCGGGCGTGCACCTGCGGCAGATCGCCGCTCAAATCCGCCGTCAGCCAATCGCGCACCTTATTCGTCAGTAGAGTGGCACGCAGCGTTTCTAAAAATTCTTCCGGCGTGAAGTTATTAATCGTCAGCCATTCGTTCCAGACGGCTTCGCTGCCCGCCAGTTCGAGGTTAATCTGGAGTTCAGCCTGTACCTCGTCATCGGTGACAACAATTTCCTGGGCCGTTGCCCCCTGCTCCAGCAGCGCTTGGTCAATCAACTGTTCCAGCACATCGGCTTCCAGCGTCGCCGGGTCCGCCGCCAGGACTTCGACCTGCCGCCGCGCCAGCGCGCGCAGATAATCCGGCAGCGTGATTTCAATATCGTTCACTTTGGCGACCAGGGCCACCCCTTCAGGATTGACCGGTAATTGGGGCGTCGGGGCTTGTGCCGCCGCGCTCCCCAGACCCAGCGCCAGCAGCCCGACCAGCAGCACCGCGCTTAAAAATGGTTTAAAAGACAATGGTAATCAAACTCCTCAACTTCAGATGGTTTCCCCGGAAATCGCCGCCGCCTTCTTGTCCGATTTTACGCGCATCCGACTTAATTTCGTAAGCCAGTTGGGAGACAGCGCCGCTAATTTCCGTTTTGGGGCCGACGTTAACCGCCTAAGCCCATCGTCTTATTATCCTATCGCGGGGGATTTGGGGCAAGTGGCCGATCAAGTACCGTAGTCCAACCTGATCACCGTAATTTGACGCGGCGAGCGGGTATATTCGGAAATGGGGGCGGTTATTCTAACGACGCCAAAAACCAGAAGCCCCTATGGTTCCAGGAAAGCCTGCTGCAAACAGGTTGCCGGGTCAACCCTGCCTTACAAGGGTAGACTTTTAATGTTTGTTCGCCATTTGGCCGCCTGACGTTTAAAACGTCAGGCTACCCGGTAAACTGGAAACCGCTAAAGCGGTTGTTGCCCCGTTCTGAACCGCTTTAGCGGTTTAAAGGTTTTGCCTCTAGCCTGGGGTTTTGAACCCCAGGCGTTGCCAGCGGTCTCGTTTCTTAAAAACCTACCCTTGTAAGGTTGGGGAATGGGCAACGAGCAATTAGGATAATAAAATGTTCCTTTGTAGGGACGAGGCAAGCCTCGTCCGCTTAAAAATTGTTAGTGTTCAAATGGGTTTGTCCTTTAAAACACACCCAATCAGCTGGCATTAACATGAGTTCATGATAAGCCTCTTCGAATTTGGCCTTGAAGTACGTTAAACTGCTTCCCATTATTTTGTCCTTAAAATCGCTAGGATAACCCAATGATTGGTTTTCTCATTAAACCGTTTATGACGCTTAACACCTGGCTTCTCCGCATCAGCCGGGGCCGGATAGGCGGCCAACTCGGTACCCAGACCATCCTCATTCTGCACACCACTGGCCGCAAGTCCGGCCAGGATCGCGCGATTCCGATAGCCTACTTCGATTACGACGACGGCCAGTATCTGATTGTGGCGTCGAATTGGGGCCAGGACTCCCAGGCCGCTTGGTATCTCAATCTGAAAAAAGACCCCCACGCCACGTTGGAGGTTAAGGGCAAAATCATCACGGTAGTCGCCCGCGAAGCCCAGGATGCGGAATATGACCGCCTGTGGCAGTTCGCTACCGAGCGCAATCCGCCTTATCTGGAATATCAGAAGATGACCACACGCCACATCCCCATCATGGTGTTTGAGCCAGTCTCCTAGCGGCCTCGGAAATTATAGCTGGCTTTGTTATTTACTTAGACCTGATACAGCGTTTGTGAGTGCATTCGGAAATAGGGACAACAGTGGGTTTTTGCCGCGCCAGCGGCTAGTAGGCCGCTGGTTATCTTCCCAAAAGTCTGCTGAAAGCAGGTTGCCGGGTCAACCCTGCCAACTCCGGCAGCCTGCTTCGAGCCGGCTTTGCCCATTCAGCCGGAGGGCTTTCAGCCTCCGGCGGCCCGCATCGCCACTTGCACCCCGGCGGTCAATCGCCCGGTAAAACTCGCCGCACCATGTTAGACTCAAATTAGGTTTCGACTGTTAACGAAATGGGGGAGATTATGCGCTTTTTAGCACCGGTTCGCCGTCATGGGGTCGGTATTTTGCTGCTGATTTTGTGCCTGCTGCTGAGCCTACCCGCCGCCGCCCAGGATGAACCCGCGCCGCAGTTTTTGTATCGGGATGAAAATCATTTGGTGCTGTTAAACGGCTATACCGGCGCGGCCACCGAGTTACCCATTGAAGTCACCGAGCAGGATCATTTTGCGTGGTCGCCGGATGGCAGGTATTTGCTCGCGCGTATTCATGATGCGAACGACAGCCCATGTCTCAATCTCTATGATGTTGATAAACTGGCGTGGGTTTATGAAGAACCGATCTCGTGTGATGTATGGGAAGCCGTTTTTTCGTCCGACAGCACCCGCATTGCTTATGCTGCCAATGGCGATACCAACGGCGCGTTGTGGCTGTACAACATCGCCGATGAAAGCCATCAGGAACTTTACCGCACGACGAACGGTAACGAAGCTAACCCATCGGGCATCCAAACTATGCGCTGGTCGCCTACCAAAACTTACCTAACGTTCGAGAGCTTTCATTGGATCATGGGCGGTACGATTAATTTTCTCGAGGTTTTGAATATCGAGACAGGACACTACTTTAGTGTTGAGGGAGGAGGATATTATGCTCACTTCAATCCAATCTGGAATGCAGATGATGGCTGGTTTCTCCTAATACTTCAAGAAGAATATGTAACCAGTTTTGCCGTACCGATGACCAATCACGAGGGCGATGTTTATCTGATCAACTCGGAAACCGGCGAACAATACCGCCTTACCTATACTCCGGCTGTTGCTGAGTATGATGTTCACTGGACCGATGACGGCAAAATCACTTACGAAGTAATGACCGTGCACGAAACAATTCTGACGCTGGAGCAGGCTCAACATGTGGAAGTTATGCCGGATGAAGACATCGTTATGCCCGAACCCATTGCCGAAGAGGATTATCCTGGTTCGCAACAAAGGGATGTGATGGTTTCACCTGATCCCGATGTGGGGGCCTGGGTTTCTGCTAGTTCAAATAAGGGTGTTAGTAAACTGAACATTGGTTATTTTTTCTCTGAATCGTATTATGATGAGGTGTATTTTTCAACATTTATTCCCGATGATTATCAGTGGAGTAATGTCCTCATTGGCTGGCGACCTTCTGCTTATCCCTATCCCCAGGGGTAATTTTTCGCGCGGCGGGCGGTGTATTATGCGCCGCCTGCTGCTTCCGCTGGCGTTATTGGCGCAGTAAGGGTTTGCCTGTCGCTAAATCCTTTTGCAGCAGTTCGCTCGTTTCTTTGGCCTGCCGTCCGATGATGGCCGCGACGTGACGGATAATCTCGCGGGCTTCGTCCCACCATAGTTCTTCGCGCTCACCCAGTTTTTCTGCACAGACTTCTTCCACAATACCTTGATAGTAGAGCGCCAGAATCGGCTGGTGATCGCGCAAGCTGCGGCTATTGGAGATACCCAGTTCATGTTTTAGGGTTGAGGCGGTGCGATTCCATAATCCCCGGTAGACATCATCGGTAGCGGTAGCATAATGGCGCGGCGTCAACACATCCTGGACGAACTCGGCCAATGCTGCCGTAAACTGATTCCGTTTGATCTTGCTATCAATGCGCATTTGAATCCAGCGATCATCCTTGCCGCGTTTGCGATGATAATCAATAGACATTATTCGGAATAAGTTATTACAGCGAAAATATCGAAAGTCGGGATCGGATGACGAAACTCAACCCGTAAATTGTGCAAAGCACAAGCGACTTCCATGACCAAATCCGACAAGCCGGGTTTCGTATTGCGCAGGACATCTTTGACAATCCGATAGCGTTTCACACCCGCCAGGCTCTGTTCAACGACAATCCGAACCGAAGCCAGCAGATGATTGACCGCCAGATCAGCCCCGTTTAAGTCCTGCCCCTTAGTCTTTTTCTTGGGCTGCCAAGCCACCACCCCCAGCGGCTCATCGCCCTGGAAACCGGTATCCTTGCCCAAGGTGGCGTTCAGCGGATAGACAATCTGCGCGTCCTCGGCCATCCGCTTGTCATGCTTTTTGCCCAGGTTGGTCTGGGACAGATAGACGACTTTCTGGCTGTGGCGGTTGACCAGGATGATATTCTTATCGGTGTGAGTCTTTTTTCCACTGTACTGGTTCCGTTGGGCCTGGGCATCCGACGGCCGTTGCCGCCGCCGTTCGGTGCCATCGATGACCAAGTCAGCGCCGCCAGCCTGCGCCAAAGCACTGCTTTGCACCTGCGCGCCATCGCGCTCTGGGGTGCACTGCATCCGCGCCAAGGCTTGTTGTAAAATGGGCAGCAGTCGATGGCCCCAGATGTTGACCCGTCCCTGACTTAAGCCGAACTGTACACCTAACAGCATTTGTAACGGATACGTTTTTTCATGCACCAGGATAAACAGCAGCTTATCAGACATCGCCGTCAGCGCCCCTTTGTTGCCGCCCCCTTTCGTCGTTGTCGCGGCTGGCCCGCCACCGTCTGCGCGGCGGGGTAGCGTTCCTCATCGGTCTGGGCAAACACCGCCACCAACGCCTCGAACTCATTCGGCTTCAGTCCGGTGGCGGTCAACAATTCTCTCGGTTTGTTTTTCAAGTCTTCGTAGGGTAGCATTCCTCCATTCTACCCTATTCCGAATAATGTCTAATGCGTTTAACTATCATCGTGTTATACTAGTTGTACTAAATTATTGTAAGGGTAATGCTTATACGAATCACAAAGGAGTGTATCGTGTCTGAATTGACCATCGTCGAAAACGAATTCATCACAGTCAAATACCTTGATGACAAAGGATCATTTACCATACCGTTCACAAACCTATTCCTGATCGAGAACTCAAAGATACTTTAAACGCCGGAACAGATGTACTCATCAAGTTTGGGGCTTGTAAATGGCTTTCGGATGATCGCAAGAACGGGCCGGTTTCAGCCGAAATCGCGGCCTGGGGCCGCGAGGACTAGAATCTGCGCACGGTTAAGGGTGGCTGGAAATACTGGGCCAATGTTGTACCGGAAGCAGTGGCTTTTGCAGGAACCCTGACTCCCATTATCGATTCTCTCTTCGAATTAGGCCTGCGCATGGTGCTTTTTACCAGCCAGGAAGAAGCTTTCGTATGGCTTGAGAAAATCAAAAACTAAACCCTCAAGCAATTCAAATAGGCCCGCGAGTTCGCGGGCTTTTTGCTGCCAGGCCGAACCTGCTGCATAACACTCAGAAGCATCTAATTGTGGCGTTTCTGAACGCGGTGGATGAGTTCGACCCGGAACACTTTTTTGTGCCGCCGTATGTTGGCCATCATGGGTGGATTGGTCTATGGCTGGACGTCGAAGTGGATTGGGAGCATATAGCTGATCTGATTGAAACCAGCTACCGCATGACCGCGCCCAAACGGCTGGTGGCACAGTTCCAATCGCGGCCATAAAACAAAGCGCGGGCGCGGCACGACTTTGCCCCTACGAAAGCGACCAGGGCAGTCACACCGGGCGGCCCTGACAGTTTTTGGTCGATGGAGTGATTTAAGGCGCGATTTCCCCGGTAATGGTTGTCAGGCGCGCGGAAACATAACCATCCCAAAGCTGGTCGTTGTCATCAAAGAACAGAATGTGCCGCCAGCCAGACTCGCCCGCGTTGCCACCGAACAAGGAATAAAAAGCGTGTGGTTCCATCTGCCCAACGATGGCAAAATTGAGACCGTTTCCGGCGCGAATGTTCACGCGGGTATTGGCGCGGGTGGTAATAAACGTGCCAACACTGCAAACCGCAGTGGGCGAACCGCCAGTCAGATCGGTTTCGGCGGCAGTGGTGAGGGTCAGTTGATAGCTGCCCGTTTGCGCCATTCCGGCTTGGCGTTCAACCAAAATCGCGTAACGTTCGTAAAACGCGGCGCGCAGGCACATTCCCGCTTGTGAATTGCCATCGGCGTTCAAATCCAACGCGGCCAGCGTGGGAATCGGCGCTTCGGCGGTTAACATGAGGGTGGGGATGAGGTCGCCGCCGGTGGCCGTGACGGTGATGAGATAGTTTTCGCCGGGAACGGCGGCAAACGTCCAGGCGTCAAAATCGCCCTGGTAACGGTTGCTGCCATTGTGACCGACAAAGGTGATGGGGGCCAACCGGCTGCCCCTGGCGCTGAACTCAATCTCGCCGGTGACGGTTTCGCCGGGGGTAATCGTGCCGGTAGCACCGGAGCCGATTACTGTTACCGGTTCCTGATCGTGAGCTGGCCGAAACATCAGTAGTCCCACAAACAGCAAGATAAAAACGCGGAAAAGCAACATGATATTTTCCTCTTGAGGTTATTAATCTGCCGATAATCTACACTCAACGGATGGGAAAATAGGCTTGATGGAATGGTCTATTCGCAACTCCAAAGAGTGACCTAATATACGTTGACATTTGACATTGTTTTCAGTGATTCTAATCACTTTATTGATCCTGGAAATAGTTTATATTCTATGTTGGCTGTGTATGATATAAATTAATTTTGTATTTTTTAAATAATTTAACATATACATTAGCCGCTTTTGTGAAATCGGTGTTGTGTACTCATTGATACTGCAAAAGGAAGATACCCAAGTGACCTCTACAACACAAAATATGTATTGCAGCACATGTGATGAAATTACCGAACACGCAAAAATCAGTTATGCCGATATAGAGGCATTGAAGAAACTGGCTGACAAAAAAGCTAATGAAGACGGTGGCGTGGCTGCCAATCTTTATAAAAAATATCCGAACTGGCTCAAAGATGTGGTCTTTGGTTCAACAGCAGTGAGCGCGGGTATCCTGAACGCTGTTAGTAATTATTTCCTTAATAAAGACTACGCATCGGTTTGGATTTGCTCAAAATGCAAACGGTATCAGAATAGGATGTTTGAATAACAGCCTTCACGCGATATATGTTGCGTTAAGTGCAGGGACATTCCCTCTTTTCTACGCGCCGTATTCTCGCAATATCCTGTCGGTAAAAATCCTGGCGGAAATGGCAGACCATTCATAAAATTGGACATTATTGGGGCGGATTTTCGCAACCCGCCCGCCATTTTGATTATCCCTATCGCGCAGCGGCATAGAGCATGTCAATTGTGCGCATGTTGTTGACCGCGTCCTGGGGCGCAAAGCGCGGCGGACGCTGGTTGAGCAGCGCGTCGGCAAAATCTTCGACCATCAGCGTGTAATGATTGGCCGCCGGGATGCGGATTTCTTCGTATTCGTCGCCGCGCCACAGTCGGATTAATGGCGTATCGGTGGGGGCGAAGGCGAAGGATTGATCCACGAGAATGCGGCCTTCCGTCCCGCGAATTTCACAGAAGTTCACGCGGTAAGTGCGGAGGCCGCAGTCAAAATGGCCGATCACGCCAGAGGGGAATTCCAGCACCCCGGCCAGCGTTTCATCCACCTGCGATTCGCGGCCAAACTGCGCCAGCGCCGCCGCGCGCTGGGGTTCCTCACCGGTGAGCAGTCGCGTAATATTCACACAGTAACAGCCAACATCCATCAAGCCGCCGCCCGCCAGCGTTTTATTCAGGCGAATATTGGTCTCGCTAGGGATGTTAAAGGTAAACGCGCTGGCAATCGCGGTGAGTTTGCCAATCGCGCCGCCCGCGATCAGGTCTTGCAGCCGCCGCGTTTGGGGGTGGAAGCGATACATAAATGCCTCGGCAAACAGCACACCGCGCGCGGCAAAAGCGTCCACCATGCGCTGGGCTTCGGCGGCATCACTGGCAAGCGGCTTTTCGCACAACATCGGCTTTCCGGCGGCGGCGCTGCGCATGGCCCATTCCGCGTGTTCACTGTTCGGCAGCGGATTGTAAATCGCGTCAATGTCCGGGTCGGCCAGCAGTTCTTCGTAACTGCCATACGCGCGGGGAATCTGGACTTCCGCCGCGAAGGTCTGCGCCCGTTCCCGATCCCGGCTGGCAACGGCAACCACTTCACCGTTATTGGATTGGTGTATTCCCGGAATCACGCTGTTTCGACCAATCCTCGCCGTGCTGAGAATCCCCCACCGAATTTTACGCGCCATGTTTCACCTCATTTTATAAATTAAAATCAAGTCGTTGCTGGCTGTCTCTTTTAGCAGAATGGTGTTTCTCAAAATGTGAATTATAGCGCGCGGTTTCGCTTTTGTTTAAACTGAAGCTCTTTCTACCGTAAAGGCTAACGTTGATGTTAAATCATGTGCTGCTGCCGCTGGATGGTTCCAAACTGGCCGAACAAGCCATTTATCCGATCAAACACGTTCTGCGCCCGGACGGGCAAATCACGCTGCTGCATGTAGCGGCCAACGAGGCCGAAGCCCAAACAGCCACCGACTATCTGGAAGGGGTGGCGATGCGATTAAAGCTGGATGGCTACCAGGTGCATATTGAGGTGCTGGACGGCGACCCGCCGGAAGTGATTGTGGAGCGGGCGGTTAAACTGGGCGTGGATCTCATCGCTATGTGTACACATGGGCGTTCGGGGTTGCAAAAGCTGATTTACGGCAGTGTTACCGGTGAGGTGCTCAATAATACGTTGTGTCCGGTGCTGGTGATCCCCAACCGCGTGCGGCAGGAAAAACCGCAGGACGCGCCGACGGTCACGCCGGATCCGAGTCCGGGGCTGGCGGGGTAGGGGGTAATATTGTACGGACACGAGCAATGGACAATTCAGAAATTTAGCCAGTAGGGGAGACCCTACGTGGTCTCCCCAGCAGCTAACCGGCGATTTGGATACAGGGGAGGGCACATCGGCCCTCCCCATAGGAACAAAGTTAAGAAGAAAGCGCGTCTAAAAGGTGACAAAACCGAAGACGACAGGCTTTCTTCTTATGAGAACTATAACCCAACTGAGCCAAACGCTCCAAACCTTACTGACGGAAACTGCCGACGAACTGGC
>DATALK010000426.1:0-3141 GCA_036261085.1 Phototrophicaceae bacterium
AACGGACGTTAGTTACACAATCGAAAACCAACACCCCGCGCCGACGCCGGGGTCAATAGATTGGGAGTTGGTATCTATGTAGATCAATAGCCGTTTCATGTGGCGGATGATACCGGACGGGCGCGGCGGCGTCAAGTGATAAATTTCACAAGGAAGTCGAACGCCGCTGAAGTTTAGGTGCGCGTCACAGACGCTTGCTCAGCAGTTTGTTTCCTCTGGGCAAATTTTCGCCCCATGACTACAATATTGGGATGTAATGAAGAGGGAAAGGTCATTATGCCGGGATTTTACGCCACAGTTGCTCGTTATTATGATGCCGAACACCAGGACAAAACCGATGACCTGGAACTGTACAGCGATCTGGCCGCCGAGTATGGCAGTCCGATTTTTGAGGTGGCTTGCGGCACGGGGCGCGTCATGCTCCGGCTGGCGCAGGAAGGGTATGAGATTCACGGGATTGATATTGAACCGGCCATGCTGGACTTTGCGCAGAGTAAAGTCGAAGTGCTACCGGATGATTTGAAAAAGAATCTCAAACTCATCCTGGGGAACGTGCTGCAATATGAAACCGACCAGCGCTATAACCTGATTCTGGTTCCCTACAATGGCCTATTGCACTTCCACAACCAGGATGATTTACTGCGACTGCTGCGGAAGCTGCGCGGTTGGCTCACAGCGGACGGTTTGCTGGTACTCGATCAGGCCAATCCGGCGGATGCGTTTGGGTCACAGGACACCGACGCGATGATTTTAGAAAAAACGTTTCTGGAACCGGAAACCGGCCATCTGGTCATGCAGTATTCGGTCAGCAGCTTAGACCGCACCGCGCAGATGTTACAGGTCAACTGGATTTACGACGAAGTGACCGCCGACGGCACGATCAAACGCACCTTAGCGCCGGTGTTGTTCCGCTACGTCTTTTACTCCGAACTGCGACTGCTGCTGCAACTGGCCGGGTTTGAGGTCGAGGCGGTTTACGGCAGTCTGGATTTTGAACCCTATGAGGACGGCTGCGAACGTATGTTGGTGCTGGCAAAGCCAAAATGAAAGTTATGGCGCACCTGGGTACGGACACGATCTATCGTGTCCGTACTGCAATCCAGCATGTCCGTACCCTTATTCTTATTTCCCTACTGCTCAGCCTGGCCGCCTGTGCGGAAGCCGTACCCACCCTGACTCCCATAGCGACCCTGACCGGCCCGACGCTGGAACCGAGTCCGACGGTGATTTTGCGCGCCGTGCGTGATGAACCGGAAGTGGCGGTCTATGAAGGGCTGAACAATCCGACAGCGGCGGCGCTGGCTCCCGGCGCGGCCATGCCCCCACTGGTTGTCACCGGCGGGCCGCTTTCCGGCGCGCGGCAGACGATTGAAGTGACCGCCACCGATGGCACGATGCTCCTGGGGGACTTTTACGCGAATACGACGGTGCTGGCTCCCGGTTTGCTGCTGTTGGCCTCGGAGCGCTCATCGTGGGGCGATTTTCCGCAGCGGCTGTATGACGCGGGTTACACGGTGCTGGTGATGGACAGGCGAACAGCCGCCGCGCCGGACGATTTCCAGGTCATGTTACAAACGCTGATTAACGGCGGGGCTGACCCGGCGCGCGTGGGCGTCATTGGTGCGGGAGTGGGGGCGGATATGGCGCTGGTGGGCTGCGCGAAGGATTTAATTTGTGATGTGATTGGGCTGCTCAGTCCGTCGAATGATCCGGCGCTGGTGCAGGCCATGCCCCAAATTAATCCCCGCTCCTTATTCCTGACCGCCAGCCAGGAAGATGTTGAGACGTTTGAAACGCTGACCGCCATCCAGTCTGCCGCTACGGGCGAAGTTTTGCTCCAGCCGTTTCAGCAGGCGGGCAGCGGCACGGCCATTCTCCAGAATCGTCCCGATTTAGGCGATCTCATCATCGCGTGGCTGAAAATGGTGCTGGTATAAAAAACGAATGGGTACGCGGCGTAAAGCCAGCGCGAAAATTTAAATAGACCCGTAGGCTGTCCAACAAATTAGCTATTCCGATAGCTGTTTCTGTACGAACGAACACACAAAATTGTCACCAAACAGAGTGGGTAATCGTCGGTAAGTCGTCCGACACAAACACAGTGTTGTGGGTATGATTGATAGTGGAGGAACCACATCATGAAATACCCACGCCTATTTGTAACTCTGCTCTGCCTGCTGTTCGCTCTGCCAGTTCTGCCCTTACATGCCCAGGACACACCGGAAACCTGGCCCCTGGAAACGCGCTGCGTCGGCGAACCAACCGAACCGCCGGAAGGGTGGACGTTTCCCGGTGTTATTCTGGCAACCGGATGGGCAGGCTTGCACGGCATCAGCGCCGATTTACCAACTCCCTATATTGTTCAGTTTATTGATTTTAGCCATATGGGTGTCGGCGAATTATCACCGGATGGTCGCTGGTGGGCCGTTATCGAAGAGACGGACAACTCGGCTCAATTCCGTGAGGCCGCGCCGATTCAAGTTCAGGTACATGCAATAATTGTTTACAGTACCGTTGATCCCGATTCGTTTTATCGAATCCCCTGGGAAGCCTCCTATGTTATTGAGCCAATCATGGGATCGGGAAGGCATTGGTTCGAACAGCAAGTTCGGTGGTGGGATAACGAGCATCTGATATATGTTCAAGAAGGTAGCCAGGGGGTTTGGGAAGAAACCAGTAAACTGGTATTGATTAATCCGTTTACCGGCCAAGTGGATTTACCGCCAAAGCCATGGCAACAGCAAACCCATATTCTGCTGCCAAGTAACCTTTATGCACTCTCGCCAGACCATACTCGTCTTGTGTTCCAGCCCATGATTGACCCAGCCTATACACTGATTAATCTTGAGAATAGTCAAGTTCTAAACCCTGATCGAGAACAACTGACAAACTGGTGGTGGGGTGTCCCTGTCTGGAAACCCGATTCCAGCCAATTTCTCAATCATATCAAGTTGGAAGACAATTATGCGACTCTGCTGAATAGTCGTGAGGGGGAAACTGTAGACACTGTTTCTATTGGTAGCAAAGATTTTTTCCTACGGTATCCTGATAAAAATGCCTGGTCGCCAGATGGACGATATTTTGTTTTCGCTGCTCCCAATACCCGCCAAAAACGGCTTTATCTGGCTGATACCCATACGC
>DATALK010000430.1:0-3790 GCA_036261085.1 Phototrophicaceae bacterium
TTTACCGGTATAACGAAGACGAATTGCAGACCGGGTACTACAGCCCTCAGACCCAGGATTACGAACCGATACCGGAAGACTCGCGCCAGATCACTGTCAAACAACTGCGCGCGCAGAAAGTTCCGGTGGGTGTTAGCCCGCAGGCAGGCATTCCCGCCCATATTTTGGAGGAGTGGCGGCGCGAACCGCAGGGCGTGGTCGCGCACAACGGCAGTGCCAGCGTCCTCGATATGGGCGATGGCGTAGCGCTGCTGGAATTCCACAGTCAGGCGAACACCATTGACCTGGATTTAATCGAAATGTCCTGGCAGGCGCTCGATATTCTGAGTCGGGATTTTGACGCGCTGGTGGTCAGCCACGACGGCGAACGCTTCAGTATCGGCGCGAACGTTTTCATGATCGTGATGGCGACCCAAAGCGGCCAGTTAGCGCAGGTGGAGCAGATGATCGCCCGCTTGCAGGATTTGAGTCAGGCGATGCGCTACCACGCCAAGCCGGTTGTCACCGCGCCGTTTAATATGGCGCTTGGCGGCGGCGTGGAACTGCTGCTGTCCGGCACGCAGATTGTCGCCCACGCCGAACTGTATGCCGGGTTGGTCGAATTTGGTGTGGGTCTGATTCCGGCGGGCGGCGGCTGTAAGGAACTGCTGCGCCGCGTGGTCAGTCCGGTGATGGCCGCCGCGCCGAACGCCGATGTCCTGCCGCACCTGCAAAAGGTCTTCGAGCAGATTGCGACGGCGAAGGTCAGCACCAGCGCGATGGAAGCGCGCGAGATGGGTTTCCTGGCCGCCGATGATAAAATCGTGATGAATCGTTCGCTGCTGCTCGGTGAAGCTAAACGCGCGGCGCGCCATCTGGCCGACAATTACCGTCCCAAACGCGCCGGTAAAGTCTGGGCGGCGGGGCGCGATGCTTACGCCGCGCTGCTGATTGGTATCGAAGGCTTCCGCGAGAGCGGTTTGGCTACCGATTACGACGCGCATCTGGCGCGCAAGCTGGCCTACATCCTGACGGGCGGCGCGCTCTCCGAGCCGCAGTGGGTGGACGAACAGGTGATTTTGAACCTGGAACGCGAAGCCTTCATGAGCCTCGTGGAAGAACCCAAGACGCAGGAGCG
The DNA here is from genome assembly GCA_036261085.1 of Phototrophicaceae bacterium. GTDB lineage: Bacteria > Chloroflexota > Anaerolineae > Aggregatilineales > Phototrophicaceae > CFX2. Next base: position 1,118 of record DATALK010000430.1, read on the forward strand.
CATCACCCACATGCTGCAAACTAACAAGCCGTTACGGAATTGAACGAATAGATGCACAAATTAAGGTGAAGGCGCGCTTCGTAGGGGATGGCCGATATGTTAAAAGTCTACCCTTGTAGGGGAGGGTCTCAGACCCTCCCCATGCGAACAAAGTTAAGCGCGTTTGCCGCCAGAGGCTCAAAGCCCTCTGGCTGAATTTACAGTCTGTAAGCCCACTGAAGGGGCTAGTCAAGACATGACAAAAATCTTATTTGTCCCTTGAGTGGACGTGGCTTTTCTGGTAGCCCTGGGTTTAAACCCAGGGCGGTACAACCGCGAGTCTTAACTTCGTGCAGATGGGGAGGGTCTCAGACCCTCCCCTACAGAACGAACGAAAACCTTAAGCAGCAAGGTTCTGGCTGGTGACTGGTATCTGGCAACTGGCAACAACAAACCAAAGGAACAACCGCCGATGAATCTCATTCCTGTCCTGCTGGCCCTGGCAACCCTGACTTCCGGTATTTTTACCGGACTCATTTTCACGATGCTGGACGTGATGCAGCCGATTCTGAATCAGCAGTCCGGCGCGGAATATACCGCATTGATGCAAAACATCATTTCATCCGGGCGGCGATCACGGGTGGTGTTGGTTTCGCTGTTGGGTACGATTCTGATCGCGCTGGCGGCGCTGGTGCTGATGGTCAGCCAGAACCAGATTAAGCTGGCCTTCTGGTTGACCTTAGCAGGCTGGTTGGCTTTTGTGGTGGGCGCTTTGGGCATTTCGCGGTTTGCTGCCGAACCGCTCTATGATGTCATTATGGGCTGGAAACCTTCCGCGCCCCCGGCGGATTGGCCGCAGTACCGGCAGCGCTGGTATCAACTGAATTTAATGCGGGGTACAGGCGCGTTGGCCGCGTTTGTACTTTTTCTGGTGGCACTGCTGGTGCGGTGAGATGAACCAATCAATCCAAAACGTGCGCCTTCGTCGGGGAGGGTCTCAGACCCTCCCCGACAGCACGAACGAAAATCTTAAGCAGCAAGGTTCTGGCTGGTAATTGGTATCTGGCAACTGGAAACAATACACCAAAGGAACAACCGCCGATGAATCTCATTCATCTCCTGCTGGCGCTGGCCGCGCTGGCGTCCAGCCTGTTTGCTGGACTGATGTTCACCATGCTCGACATCATCCAGCCCATTCTGAACAAACAGTCGGGCGCGGAATCGGCGGGCTTGATGCAAAACATCATTCAAGCGGGCAGTCGTTCGCGGGTGCTTCTGGTTTCCATGATAAGCACTGGTCTGGCCGGATTGGTGGCCCTGGCGCTGATGGTCAACCAGAATTGGGTCAATCGGGCGTTCTGGGTGGCGATGGCCGGTTGGTGGATTTTTGTGGCGGCGTCGTTTGTCGCGTCCCGGTTTGCTGCCGATCCACTGTATAAAACCATCATGGGCTGGGCCGTGCCGCCGCTCAACTGGCGGGAGTATCGGGAACGCTGGTATCAAATCAATTTATGGCGCGGCCTGGGAGCGGTAGCCGCGTCGGTTCTCTTTTTGGTGGCGATTTTAGTGTAGGTAGACGAGGAACAACGTTATGCGAGAAGCAGTGATTGTGGCGGCGGCACGAACCGCCGTTGGGAAAGCGAAAAAAGGGGTTACACGGAGTGTGCGTTCGGACGATCTGGCGGCGGCGGTGATTGGTGAGCTGCTGCGCCAGACGGATGGCAAACTCGATCCGCTGGAAATTGATGATGTGGCAATTGGCTGCGCGATGCCGGAAGGCCCGCAGGGGCTGAACTTCGCGCGGATTATTGCATTACGCGCGGGTCTGCCGGTAGACGTTCCCGGCCTGACCGTTAATCGGTTTTGTTCCAGCGGCCTGCAAACTATCGCGCAGTCGGCGGAACGGATTATTGCGGATGGCGCGGATGTGATTATCGCGGGCGGCGCGGAAACCATGTCGCTGGTGCCGATGGCGGGCTTCCATATCAGCCCGAATCCGTACATGGCGCAAAATGACCCCAACGTCTATATGAGCATGGGCCACACCGCCGAACGAGTGGCTGACGAATTTGGCGTCACCCGCGAGGCGATGGACGAATTTGCCTATCAGAGTCATCAGAAGGCGGCAAACGCCATTGATGCCGGGTATTTTCGCCAGGAGATTGTGCCGTTTGCGGTGGAAGAATGTGTGGTGGGTGATGATGGTTTGCCACATTCCTACACCGTCACGCTCGACCAGGACGAACACCTGCGCCGGGAGACCACCGTTGAAGCGCTGGCAAAACTTAAACCCGTGTTTCGCCCCAATGGGCGCGTCACGGCAGGCAATTCCAGCCCGCTCAGTGACGGCGCGGCGGGCGTGATCATTATGGAAGCGGGCAAAGCGGCGCAGTTGGGCTTGAAGCCCCTGGCGCGGTATGTTGGCTTTAGCGTGGCGGGAGTGCGCCCGGAGATTATGGGCATTGGGCCGGTGAACGCCGTGCCGAAACTGCTCAAGCGCGTCGGCCTGAGTATGGACGACATAAACTTGATCGAACTCAACGAAGCCTTTGCCGCGCAGGCGCTCCCGGTCATTCATCAATTGGAAATGAATCCCGACAAGGTAAATGTCAACGGCGGCGCGATTGCCCTCGGCCATCCGTTGGGCTGCACCGGGGCCAAATTGACCGTCCAAATCATCAACGAGCTAAAACG
>DATALK010000427.1:0-9310 GCA_036261085.1 Phototrophicaceae bacterium
TGATTATCCCGGTTTTGTCCCGGCTTACATTCGCCCGCTGTTTTGTGAAGGCAAAGGGCCATTCCGCTGGGTGGCGCTCTCCGGTGACCCGGAAGATATTTACCGGACGGATGAAGCGATTATGGAATTGTTCCCGGACGATGTGCATTTACACCGCTGGTTGAAGATGGCGAAGGAACGGATTCACTTCCAGGGCTTGCCCGCCCGGATTTGTTGGTTAGGCTATGGCGAACGCGCCAGGGCGGGACTCCGGTTTAATGAGCTGGTGGCAACGGGTATCGTGAAAGCGCCAATTGTGATTGGCCGCGATCATCTGGATGCGGGGTCGGTGGCGTCGCCTAACCGGGAAACCGAGGCGATGCGCGATGGTTCAGATGCGATCAGCGATTGGCCGATTTTGAACGCGCTGGTGAATGCAGTTGGCGGGGCCACCTGGGTGAGTTTCCATCACGGCGGCGGGGTTGGTATTGGTTACAGCCAGCACGCCGGGCAGGTCATCGTCGCTGACGGCACGGCGGAGGCCGCACGGCGTTTGGAACGAGTTTTAACGACTGATCCCGGCATGGGCGTCGTGCGCCATGCTGACGCTGGTTATCCTGAAGCGATGGAAGCCGCGCGGAGGCACGGGATACAAATGCCGATGCTCAAATGACACAGCGCGTTGATCTCCTCATCTATAATGCTGGGCAGGTGTGTGTTGTGCCGTCGGTGGCTGGTGGGCCGCAGCGGGGACAGGCATTGGGAACGCTAGGGCTGGTCGAAAATGGCGCGGTAGCGGTTGATGATGGCAAAATTCTGGAAGTCGGTTCGTCCGCTGACCTTCATGCTCAATACGAGGCCGCGCGCGAAATCAATGCCGGTGGTAACGCGGTAATACCGGGATTGGTTGACCCGCATACCCATCTCGTCTGGGCGGGAGATCGAGCGGCTGAGTTTGAACAACGACTGGCCGGGGCAACCTATATGGACATCATGGCGGCGGGCGGCGGCATTAACCGCACCGTGCGGGCGGTGCGGGCGGCCAGTGTTGAACAACTGATTGCTGAAACCCGCGCGCGGTTGGATCGAATGCTGCGCCTGGGGACAACGACGGTTGAAATCAAAACCGGTTATGGTCTGGATATAGCGAACGAAATCAAGATGCTGGACGCGATTAATCGTTTGGCGGTTGACCACCCAGCCACGATTGTGCCGACCTTTTTAGGTGCACACGCCGTTCCGGCGGAATTCCAGGGGAGAACCGATGACTATGTTGACTTAATTGTCAATGAGATGATTCCGGCGGTGGCCGCTTATTGTCATTCGCATAGTCAGAAGCCACCCTTTATAGATGTGTTTTGTGAGCCGGATGTGTTTGATGTGACCCAGACACGGCGCATTCTGGAAGCGGGGCGAGCGCATGGAATGCCGCTGAAAATCCACGCTGATGAATTTGCCGGAATCGGCGGTACGCGGCTGGCCGTAGAACTCGGCGCAACTTCGGCTGACCATCTGGTGACAACACCGGAGGCCGACATTCGCGCGTTGGGGCAGGGGAATACCGTCGCGGTTTCGCTTCCGGCGACACCGTTTGGCCTGGGACATACCCATTACACCCCGGCGCGGGACATCATCAACGCGGGTGGCATTCTGGCGCTGGCGACAGATTGCAACCCCGGCACCGCCTGGTGTGAGTCTATGCAATTTGTGCTGGCGCTGGCCTGCCGTTACCTGAAAATTACCCCGGCGGAAGCGCTGGCGGCGGCGACCCTGAATGCTGCTTATGCCATTGGGTTAGGGGATACTGTTGGCAGCCTGGAATCTGGCAAACTGGCCGACATTCTGATTTTGTCGGTGCCAGACTACCGCCATTTGGCTTATCGCTTTGGCGGCAATCTGATACAAATAGTGATTAAAGCGGGTAATGTGGTGGTTTAGGTTTCGGCACTTTGAACCGGCGTTTTACTGGCACGCCGGTTCAGCCATTCAACAGAAACCATCGAGAGCAGGACGCCGAATGCTATCAGCAAACCGCCAATCCAGAGATTCGGCGTGAATGGCTGTCCGAGCAGTACCCCCAGGACCGCGCCAACCAGCGGCTGCGCGAAGAAAAATAACGACGCGACGGAAGCATCAACTAGAGCAAAAGCGCGATTCCATAACCACATCGCAACGGCGGTGGAGACAATTCCCAGATACAGAATGCCGAGGATGGTTCCGCCATCAATCGTGCCGATGGAACGGTCTTGTAATTCCAGCGCCGCTGCTGGGACGGTGATGATTAGCCCTCCCATAAAAGCGTAGAGTGATACCGTGAGGGTGTCTAGGCGCGCGCTGACAACCCGTACCAGCACCGAATATAACCCCCACATGACAGCGGCCAGCGCCAGCGCCATATCCCCCCAAAAAGTCGCTGACGAAAAATCGGCTTTGCTGAGGTCAACAATGACCATCACACCAATGGTTGCCAGGATGACGGCGGCCAGCCGTTGTAAGGTCAGCTTTTCGCGGAGGATCAGCGCTGCAAAAACCAGGATGAACGCTGGGGAAGCGCTGGTCACTAACGCTCCATTGACGCCGGTAGATTTGTCTGTGCCCACAAATTGGGAACCGACGCTGATGCCAAACCCCACGATACCGACACCCAGTAGTTGCAGAATTTCGCGGCGCGTAGGTCGCCGGAGATTGGGGCTGCGCCAGGAGATGAAGGCCAGCACACCAGCACCTAGCAGCAACCGGATTGTCAGCAGGGTAAACGGCGGAATCGTTTTTAGTACCACGTCGCTGATGATATACATTGCTCCCCAAATGGCCCCGGCAGCGAGGCCGTAAACTGCGCCGCGTGTGGTCACAGACATTGTGATTTCCTCAATTCGTCTTATATCAATAAGCCCGTTCTAACGCGGGGTGTATTATAGCGATGGGATGCCATCCGAACAGGCCAGCTTTAAGCCGTCAAAATTCAGTTAAAATACACAATAAACGGCAAATTTAGATCAGGGTTTGTGTAAATTTTGCCATTTTATAAAGCCCATGTTATTTTTGTGGAAACCGGTATTGTGTTAAGTAGCTGAATAGAGTCGAGGAGGTTTTAGGCATATTTACCGTGAATAATGTCCCAAAGCTATATACAATTCTCTTTGCCTTACTTAAGTGTAATATTTTGGAGGGATCGCGCTATGAAGTTCAGACAAGTACTGGTTTTGCTTCTCGTCGTCGCGCTGTCGTTGAGTGTGGTTGTCGTTCACGCTCAGGATAGCAAGGTCATCAAAATCGCCAGCCAGAGTCCGCTCTCTGGGCAGCAGTCTGTCGTGGGTACGGGAATCCGTAACGGCGTTGAACTCGCCATCGAACAGCTCTCCGGCCCGCTGACCGAGCTGGGTTTCACGATTGAATTTGTCCCGTTTGATGACCAGGCCACCCCGGATGTGGGCGTCAACAATGCCCAACTCCTGGTGAATGATCCGGCGATTCTCGCGGTCATCGGTCACTATAACAGCGGCGTGGCGATTCCTTCCTCGGAAGTTTATGATGCCAACAATCTGGCAATGGTCAGCCCCGCCAACACCAACGTGAACGTTACTGATCGTGGTCTCCCGACGGTTAACCGGATTTGCGGGCGTGATGATACCCAGGGCGCGGCAGGGGCGGCTTTTGCCTCTGGCCTCGAAGGTGTCGAGAGCGTTTATGTGCTGCACGATACCACTGCTTATGGTCAGGGTGTGGCCGAGTTCTTCGCCAAAGCGGCTGAAGAAGCCGGGATTGTGCTGCTGAACCTCGAAGGCACGACGGAAACCGCCAACTTTGAAGGCGTGATTCAGCCCATTCTCGCGCTTGATCCCGATCTCATTTATTTCGGCGGCATGTTCTCGCAGGCGGGTATCTTCATCAATCAGGCCCGCGCGGCTGGTTACGAAGGTTTCTTCCTGGGGCCGGATGGTTTTGACTCGTCCGACTATTCAGAACTGGCCGGTGATGCGGGTGTTGGTACTTACTACACAACCGTTGCCGCTCCCGCTTCGTTCTATGCGGATGCCGCGCAGTTTATTGAAGACTACAAGGCCAAATTCGATGTTGATCCTCAGCCCTTTGCGGCCCAGGCTTATGACTCGGCTGGTATTGCTCTGGCCGGGATTGCGGCGGCGGTAGAAGCGGCTGGCGGCGAAGTTCCTACTCGTGAGGCGGTAGCTGAAGCCATCCGTGCGACGGAAGGCTACCAGGGCATCACCGGCAATTACACCTTTGATGACAATGGCGACCCCGAACAGGCGACCTATGTCATTCTGGAAGTCGCTTCCAGTGATCCGGCGGACTGGGGAACAAACGCGGTTCTGGATCAATTCCTCGCGCCTTCGCCCCTGATTGCAGCGGCTGGTGAAGTGACGCCGGAAGCCACGGCTGAGGCCACCCCCGGCGCGTAATTTTGCGATTTTGATGGTATCGTTAGCGGCGGTGCTGTCCAGGCAGCCCGCCGCTTTTTTGAAAGTCGTTTAAGGGATGGAGCTTTTATGTTAGACGCCAGGCGCATGACCGGGCCAGCATCTTTTCGGCCAATGGTCGAATGGGGCTACCGGTATATTCTTTTTCCTATCGGGCAAATGCTGATCTTTGTCATCGGCGCTGCCCTGGTTTTGACCCTGTTTGCCTATTTGCTGGCCTTTCTTTTTCCCGTACCCCGCCCGAATATTATCCTGGTCGATCAGGTGAATCGCCAGCTTCCCGGCATGATTATCAGCGGCATTACCATTGGTTTTGTCTACGCCATGATTGCGCTGGGGTATACCCTGGTGTACGGTGTCCTCAAGTTTATTAATTTCGCCCACAGCGAAATTTTTATGGTCGGTTCGGTGGTTGGTTTTGAAGTGATGCGCCGCCTGGGGGATGCAGGGTCTTTACCCGGCTGGAATCCCATTCTGCTGATTGCGGTGATGGTGCTGATAGCGATGCTTATCAGCGGCCTGCTGGCGGTTCTGATTGAGCGGATCGCGTACCGGCCTTTGCGGGGTGCTCCCCGGCTCGTGCCCTTAATTTCAGCCATTGGTATCTCCTTCTTTTTAATTGATTTTGTGCGGGCGTTTGAAGCCATCACCCGGAATGACTTTAATCTGACGTATCCCATCGGCGATGTGGCCTGGTTTCAACAGCCAGTAGAATTTGCGCTTGGCGTCACCAGTGTTCGCATTCGGCCCACCGCTTTTGTGGTGGTGTTAGGTGCGGTCATCACCCTGATTGCGCTGAACTACTTTGTCAACGGCACGAAGCTGGGGCGGGGTATTCGCGCCGTGTCGCAGGATATGACCACTGCGGGCCTCATGGGGATTAACGTGAACCGCATGATTTCGCTGACCTTTTTTATTGGCGGCGCGTTCGGTGGGGCCGCTGGTACATTGTTTGGCATGAACGTCGGTACGGTTACACCGTTTGTGGGTTTTATCCCTGGCATTAAGGCGTTTACGGCGGCGGTATTGGGCGGCATCGGGAACATCACTGGCGCGTTATTGGGTGGGCTGACCCTCGGTATGATTGAGTCGTTTTTAAATGGATTACTGGTTTATTTTCCCGCCTTAGGGCAGCGTTATACGGACGTTTTTGCCTTTTCCGTCCTGATTCTCATCCTGATTTTCCGTCCCAGTGGCCTGCTGGGTGAGCGCGTAGACGAAAAGGTGTAAGGCTTATGGTTACAAAATCCGTTTCTCCAAGCCCCTGGGCCAGCCTGCGCAATGTGGTCAAACAACCGGTGGTGGCCGGGGTGCTGCTGGTCGTATATCTCCTGATTGCGACCTTTATCCTGAGCAATCTGAACCGGCGTGATCTGTGGTTTCCACTTTACAGCACCCTCACTTTTCCGATGCTGGTCTTAGCGCCGTTTCTGATTCTCGCCGCGCCGTTGCGGGTGCAAATCAAGGCGCTGCTGATTGTCGTTGTGCTGTTCCTGATTATTCCTTACCTGGGTATCCGCGATAGCTCCTATCTGGAACTGATTATCCAGATTTGTATTTTCGCGGGGCTGGCCCTGGGGCTGAACATTGTGGTTGGTTTTGCCGGTCTGCTTGACCTGGGCTACATCGCCTTTTTTGCGGTAGGTGCTTATACCTGGGGTATGGTCAGCTCCCAGGCGAATACGATCTTTTACATTAACGGTTGGCTGGTTTCCGGCGCGGCCTTTTACGGGTTCATCTTTATTGGCGTTGGCGTGGCGGCCCTGGTCGGGATTTTGCTCGGCTTACCGGTGCTGCGGCTGCGCGGTGATTATCTGGCAATTGTCACCCTCGGCTTTGGTGAGATGATCCGCGTTATTGCCAACAACCTGGATAAACCCATTAACCTGACGAATGGTTCGCAGGGGTTGTTTAATGTCGGGCATCCACCGGTGCCGCCATTTTTGTTTAACGCTGTCGTCTCCGCCCAGGGAACGCTCGGTTTGCCGACAGATAATGCCGAACCGCTGGCGCAACAGTTGTTGTTCTATGTGATTGGCATTGTGATGGTTGCTGTAATTATCGTGGTCGCGCGGCGGTTGGATAACTCACCGATTGGCCGCGCCTGGACAGCGATTCGTGAAGACGAAGTGGCCGCGATTGCGATGGGCGTGCCGCTGGTACGGATGAAACTGATGGCATTTGCGATGGGCGCATCCTTTGCCGGGGCGATCGGGGTGCTGTACGGCGCGAAACAAACCTTTGTCAGCCCGGAAAGTTTCAGCCTGATTCAGTCTATCAGTATTCTGGCGATGGTGATTGTCGGCGGTATTGGTGGGATTCGTGGCGCCTTGTTTGGCGCGGTGATTGTCACCTTGCTGAATTTGCTGGTGCTGAAAAATATGTCGCTGCAAATTAACGCCTTGCGGAACGTGGATTTTATTGTGCCGCTCATCAATTTCCACATTCGAGATTGGCCGACCCAGCTTGAACCGGCCAAATATGAGCGCTTTATCTTTGGTCTGCTGCTGATTGTGATGATGATTTTCCGTCCGGCAGGTCTGCTGCCGGAGCCGCGCCGTCGTATGGAAATGAAAGCGGGCAGCGATGATGTGGAAGATAGTCCCACCCCGGCGGAAGAACCTGCCGCAACGGCGGCCCAACCCGATGCTGGAAATGTTTAGGAGATCGCCATGTCCCTTCTGCTTGATGTTCGCAACTTAACTAAGAAATTTGGCGGTCTGACAGCCGTTGGTGATGTCGCCCTCGGTATCGAGGAACACAGCATCAGCGCCATTATCGGCCCCAATGGCGCCGGTAAAACGACCTTTTTCAATCTGCTCACCGGCATTTACAAACCCGACTCCGGCACGATGTCGTTTAATGGACGTTCGCTGGTGGGCTTACGACCCGATCAGGTGAACGCGGCGGGCATGGCACGGACTTTCCAGAGCATCCGGTTATTTCCGAGTATGACGGTGCTGGAAAATGTGATGGTTGGAATGCACTCGCGGCTGAATATTTCCTTGATAACGACCCTGCTGCGCACCGAGGCCTTCAAAGAACAAGAACAACATGTGCGCCAGAAGGCCAGTGACCTGCTGCGCTTTGTGGGGCTGGGCGGGAAGGGCGATGAAGTCAGCCGGAATTTGCCCTACGGCGACCAGCGCCGAGTGGAAATTGCCCGCGCCCTGGCAAGCGACCCCAAATTGATTCTGTTGGATGAACCCACAGCGGGGATGAATCCCCAGGAAAGTGCTTCCGCCATGAACCTGTTCAGCCGGGTTCGGGATGAACTCGGCGTGACGGTGGTGCTGATTGAACATGATATGAAAGTGGTAATGGGGGTCAGCGAACACATTTCCGTGCTGGATTACGGCCAGAAAATTGCCGAAGGCACACCGGCGGCAATTCGCGCCAATGCGCGCGTGATTGAGGCGTATCTGGGCCGTCGGGCTGCTGGAACCACCGAGAATATCGAGACCGAAGAGGTGAACTCATGACCGCTGTTCTGGAACTCAAAAATGTTCACACTTATTATGGTCATATCCACGCGCTGAAAGGTATTGACCTGACGGTTAACGAGGGCGAAATTGTTACGTTGGTGGGTTCCAACGGCGCGGGAAAAAGCACCTCATTGCGCACCATCAGCGGCATGGCGCGCGCCCGCCAGGGGGGTATTTTTCTGGAAGGCCGTGATATTACCGGGCTGAAGCCGCATGAAGTCACGGCGTTAGGCGTGGGGCATGTGCCGGAAGGCCGCCGCATTTTTCCACTGCTCACGGTTCTCGAAAACCTGGAAATCGGGGCCTGGAATGTTGCCAGTCGCGCGGTAATCAATGACCGGATGGAACATGTGTTTCAGTTGTTCTCCCGGTTAAAAGAGCGTTTATCCCAGAAGGGCGGAACGCTGTCCGGCGGCGAGCAGCAAATGCTGGCGATTGGCCGCGCCTTGATGGCCCAGCCGCGCATTCTGCTGCTGGATGAACCGTCCATGGGGTTAGCCCCGGTATTGGTCGAAGGTATTTTTGAGATCATCAAGAAAATTAACGCGCAAGGCACGACCATTCTGCTAGTTGAGCAAAACGCGCTGATGGCGCTGGAAGTTGCCAGCCGGGGTTATGTGCTGCAAACCGGCAGTGTGGTATTGCAGGACAGCGCCAGCCGTCTGATGAAAAACGAAATGGTGCGCCGCGTTTACCTGGGCGAAGCCTGATCGCGCCGCCTTATTCCTGGGCGGTGGCCGCTGGATGTGTGCGTTTGTGGAAAGCCAATTCGGTTATGCTAAAAAGTACCAATCCGACCAGGGCGGTTACTCCGGCTGCCTGAAAGAGCGCGGTGGGACCAAGCAGTGCGTAAATCTGGCTGCCGAACAAGGCCCCGGCAGCGCCTCCCAGACCAAACAAGGTGGCCCCAAATAACGATTGCGCGCTGGCTCCCATCCCTGCGGGAGCCAGTTCGTTAACGTAATTAACACTGGCGGCCCACATGGCCGAAAAGCATAAACCATGTAGGAGTTGCACAGGAATCAGACCAAGGGGATTACGGATCACGGCATACAGAAAACACCGAATCATGACCGCCCAAAAAGCGGTTTTAATCAGCCCGCTGGCCGTCCATTTACGCAGCATCCAGGCCGATAGAAAAAAGATGGGAAGTTCGCTGACGCTGGCAACCGCTATCGCTGCCCCGAATAGGCCTTCACCTACTCCCAAGGTTTTCAGGTACAGGCAAAAGAAGATGTAGAGAACCGCCAACGCGCTGCCAAATAAGAAGATGCCGCCCAGGAAACCCAACCAGCGGCGATCCGTAACGAATTGGCGGAGATTGGCGCGCGGCGGTTTTTCGCCGAGATTTCGCGGCGGCGCTGGCAGTCGGGCCGCCACCAGAACACACAGCGCCATCAGGCCCAG
>DATALK010000447.1:0-2319 GCA_036261085.1 Phototrophicaceae bacterium
TAAACGTGATGAATGTGGAATGTGCCAGTTTTGCGATCCATGAGCGGGTCAATCCGGCCAATCAGTTGATCGCCATGCAGAATGGGCAGGACGAAGTAACCGAATTTGCGTTTGTCTTTGGGGACATAAATTTCAATGCGGTATTCAAAATTAAAGAGCTGTTCGGTACGGTCACGATCCGCGATGAGGTTATCAAACGGGGATAGCAGCGTAGTGCGGGGCTGCCAGTCTCCGGCTTCCAGTTGTTCCAACTGTGGCAAATCGTCGGTGTGGCTGTACCAGACTCCCGGCCATTTGGTCGCGCCCTCGGCAATGGTCACGCGCTGAATTTGGCCTTCGGTTTCCAGGTCTTGTAGCACGCTTTCTAATTCCGGGTAACGATAGCGCGTAAAATGCAGCTTGATCTGTTTGGCGGTGGCAACACCCAGTGCCCGTAACGCGCGTTGAGCCGCGCGGCGCACCACTTCGCGTTCCGGCAGCACCTCGCGCGGCGTCCAGTCTGGCAGGCAGCGTTCGGCTAAGTCCCAATAACGGGTATGGCCGCGCCGTTCTTTCACCAGGATTTTCCCCTGCATCCACAGAAAATCGAGCATTCGGGAAGTATTGCGCCCATTTGTCCAGCCGGTGGACGGCCAGGCAGAATTGGACTGGTCTTCAAAATCTTTGGACGATAAGGGGCCGCGTTGGGTGATTTCCCCCAGGACATAATTGTAAAAGTTAATGTTTTCCTGAACCCATTCCCCAAGCTGGTACTGGTTCATGCGGGCAGCGTGGAGCGGGTAATCTTCGGTCAGGACGATGGAAGCGGCGTGCGCCCAGTACTCAAATAAATGGCGTTCCTGCCACAACAGCTTGTTCAGGTGCGCCTGATCGTAATTCCCCAGGCGGCTCCATAACACCAGCAGATGATTGCGCGCGACGGCGCTGGTTGGGTCAAGCTGGAGGCAGCCCAGATCACGAATTAAATCGAGCATCTGGCTGACCGGGCGCACCGGGCCGGAAAGATACTGCCGCGCAATCGCCAAACGGCGGACAGTGGTGGGGGTGAGGGTTCGTAGTGTAGTCATAAAAGCACCGTTATGTTGTTGAAATAAAAACCAGTTGGCAGCGGCGGCACAGGGGTGGGGGGTATGCCGCCGCTGCCGCTGCTAAACCTAAAACAAACTGAGCTGCTGGGGCGGACGGCGGCCATCCAGCAAAATGTAGGGCGCGGCCTGCTCCGGCGCGCGAATGCCTAGCGCCCGCAAATGGGAGAGATCATCCAGACGACCCCGACGGCGCGCTTTCAGAATGGCGTCTGCTGCTTTGGGGCCAATGCCGGGAATGCGCAGCAAATCGGCACGTTCGGCGCGCATGACATCAATGGGAGCCGAACGTAGATATTCGTCCGCCCAGGCCCGTTTGGGGTCAACATCCAGGCGCAGATTACCAGCGCCCTCAAACGGCAGTTCTTCCACACTCCAGCCATAATCCCGCAGCAGGAAACTGGCCTGATACAGCCGGGTTTCCCGCAGGGGCAGGGTGGGGGCGAGATTTTCAAACGGCGTGTCCAGAATGGGGTTAAAGCCGGAATAATACGCACGGGCCAAACCCACCTGCCGGTAGAGTTTTTCGCTGATAGAGAGCAGTTCCAGGTCGGTATCGCCCACCGCGCCCACCACAAACTGAGTCACAATACTGGCGCGCAGCCGTTCCTTCTGCCGAATCTGCTGCGCCCAGCGCAACCGCTCTAACAGCTCATCCGCCAGATTTTTAGCGGGGGCGAGGGCATTCAGGCGTTCCTGCGTCGGGCCTTCCAGGTTAATCGAAACACGGTCAGCCAACTGCATGGCCCGGTAAATCTGATCGTATTCCGCGCCGGGCATAATCTTCAGGTGAACGTAACCGTCGTAATGATACCGGTGGCGAATGACTTCCGCCGCGTCAATGATTTTATCCTGAGTGGTAACGCCGCCTTTGATGATGCCGGAGGACAGGAAAATGCCCTGCGCCATTCCGCCTCGCTGCACTTTATCAAAGGTATCCGCCATCTCGTCGGCTTTGAAGCTGATACGCGGCATTCGGCCCCGGCCCGCGCGAAACGGACAATAAAAACAGTTCCGTTCGCAGGCGGTGGTCATCATGGCTTTCATGATTGGCTTTGGGCCTTTGGGCGTCTGCACCTGACTGATGCAGGGCAGATTGTCTAACTGGGGCGCCGGTGCGTTTTCGGCCTGCGGGCGATCACCAGCCGGTTCCAGCCGCGTTAAATCGCCAACGAGGTTGATTTTTTCCAGCGAGTCGGGCTTGTGGTGAATATTCATACTATTTATTATACGA
>DATALK010000457.1:0-1808 GCA_036261085.1 Phototrophicaceae bacterium
CCGTAGGGTTATTTGACCCGGACCGCAAACGTCCGCTGCCCGCGTTCCCCCGACAGATTGGCGTCGTTACCTCGCCGGAAGCGGCAGCTTTCCAAGATATTCAAAACGTGCTGCGGCGGCGCTGCCCGCTGGTGCAGATCATCCTCAGTCCCACGCTGGTGCAGGGCGCAGACGCCCCCACCCAAATTGTCGCCGCGCTGGAACGGCTGAATCGTTACACCGAAGTGGATGTGATTTTGCTCATTCGCGGCGGCGGCAGCCTGGAAGACCTGTGGGCGTTTAATGATGAGCGCGTGGCGCGGGCGGTTGCGGCCAGCCGCATTCCGATTATCAGCGGCGTCGGCCACGAAATTGTCTTCACTATCGTGGATTTTGTCTCGGATTTGCGCGCTCCCACGCCTTCAGCGGCGGCGGAAGTGGCGACCCCCAATCTTGAAGATTTGCGCGCTGATTTAACCAATCTGGACAGCCTCCTCACGAGTTTAATGGCCGACCAGCTTACGGCGCGCAGTACTGATCTGGCGATTACCCAGCGGACTCTCGGCCATTTGTCGCCCCTGAATCGGATTCATAATCTGCGGCAGCGGGTGGACGATTGGAGTCTGCGTCTGGCGAACCGGCAGCACGGCCATGTGCGCTTACTGCGCGAACGGTTGACCAGTCGCACGGCGGCGCTGAACGCGGCCAATCCGCAGTCCATTCTGGCACGCGGGTATGCCATTGTTTCGGTGAGTGAAGACGGCCATCGGTTGGATGCGGCAGCGGGGGTGAAGCCGGGGACGGGCATCAGCATCCAGTTCCATGACGGTGATTTGAAGGCGCGGGTAGAAGATAAGGATACACATGAACGGTATAAACGAACTCTCTTTTGAGGCGGCTTTTGCCGAACTGGAAAGTATTGTCAGCCAGCTCGAATCCGGTGAACTTTCGCTGGATGATTCGGTGGCGCTGTTTGAACGCGGGCGCAAACTGTCCGAGTACTGCCAGACGCTGCTGGACAAAGCCGAATTGCGCGTCAGCCAGCTCACCGCTGATGGACGCATCGAACCCTAGAGTCAATCCCGCAGATTCCCGCAATATCCCAATTGGGATAAATTTGGGATATGTGTGCGGTTTGAGGTTCTACCGGAATCGCCCAAGTGATGTTAGCCCGGTTTCCGCGCTCGCACGCATAAGAAACCTGGTTCACGCATCAGTTTGTCGTAGTCTTGCGGATCAGCCTGTTTAAAATCTTCGGTGGGCAGCGGTTCTAGCAAGTGATCGAGCCGTAATTCAGCGGCCAGCAGCGGGTTAAGAATTGCTTGCAGTGGACGGCGATAGGCGCGTACTACCGGATATGGTTCGCCAAAACCTTTCCAGGCCATCTCATACGCTTCGATGTCAAAATAGCGCTGGCCCATACCCAGCCGTTGCGCGGCCAGCAGCCAATCACTGAACGGATGCCCACAGGAAAAGACCAGCAGGCCGCCCGGTTTTAACACGCGGGCCAGTTCGGTGAAGACCGGGCCTAAATCCGCAAAATAATCAAATACCAGCGGTGCGAGGGCTACATCAAACGCGGCATCAGCGGCAAAATCCAAACGCTCGTTTAAGTCGGCCCGCAGCACCGTTGCTCGATTACCGACCCGTTCGCGGGTAATTGCCACAAAGTCGGGCGTCACATCAAACGCCACGACTGCTGCCCCGTGATTCACCAACCATTCGGCATAAAAACCCGGCCCACAGCCTACATCTAACACGCGCTTTCCGGCCACATCCGGCAGCAAAGAAAGCGTCGCCGGACGGTCATAATAGGCATTGTGGGGCTT
>DATALK010000428.1:0-6118 GCA_036261085.1 Phototrophicaceae bacterium
CGCCGCCCAGATCAAATGCCACGCCAGCACCAGCGCCAACCCCGTCACCAGACCGATAGCCCGGTTTTCCGGTAGCAGTCTATCCGCCAACCGCGCACCGAACACCCCCGCCAGCCACAAGGCCAGCGCCCCCAGGGTGTGTGTCCACAGGGTGTAGGGCACATGCAGCGCGTAACCCAGCGCCAGCAGCACCGTATACAGCGGCGATGTGGATGCCGCGCTGGGTATCCCCGGCACGAAGGCCCACTGGCCGGTTTGCGCCAGGTTGCGGCCATAGACCTGATGAATCCAGCTATCATCCAGCGGGAAACCGCCATTGGCCGCGCGCACAAATAACACCACACTAAACAATGCCGCCACTAACAGCAGGCCATCACGTCGCCGCCATCGAATTTTATTCAACATGAATTGCATACAATCGAACACCCTGTTTATTTAAGGGGATCGGCGTCAAAAAATCCGGCGGATCGCGCAGGATTGACCATAACGGCGGCGGCGCGGCCAGCGCCCGCCCATCTTCAGTCACATCTTCCAACAGGAGATAATCCACTCTATAACGGCGCGCAATGTCGGGCAGGATTTCCGGCAGCGCATTTGGCAGCACCGTCCCACCGAACCCCGTGTAATAATACAATTGGGCCGGATCGTTAATCATGACCCGCGCCCCGGCAGGTAGTGTTTGCTGAAGTTCCACATATAAAGATGGCGTCGCCTGGGACAGCGTCCGGTTTCCGAGCGCGCTGGTCAGGCTGACATACGCCGTCATCAGCACCAGCGCCGCCGAAAACAATCCTTTAGCCGTGCGCGCGTTCCAGTGACGACGGCGGCGCACAACCCAATCCACCACCCCATCCAGACCGACCACCCCCAGCGCCGCCCACCAGGGAACCAGCGCCGCCGCTGAATGAAACAAACCGCCCCGGTAGCCCGGATACGGAAACACCAGCGTCATCGCCAGATGCACACCCAACGCATACAGCCAAAATCCCCGCAAAAAAATCTCACGCCGCCGCTGCCACAAGCCTACCAGCATCAACGGCGTCAAAACAATCAGCCCTTCCACCGCGATAAAGGTTCCCACATTGCCCGCCAGCAAACCACCGCCACCAAACAACGCTTCCCACCGCGTCCGCCACAGATTACCGAGGCCATCCGCAAAAAAGGTGGCCGGACTCGACTCTGGTGGATAGTTAAACAAATCGTTGTATTCAGTGAACCAGATTGCTTGGGTTCCGCCCAATGGCAGCGGCGAACCAATGGCGTTCAGATTGCGTAAAAACCAGGGCGTCATAATGACCAGATAGGCCAGGGTCATCACACCAGCGGCAACCAATCGTCCTCGTAGGGACACAATATATTGTGTCCGTTTCTGCGCATCTCGATAAAACGGCCACAACACCGCCGCCCAACCAACCAGCAGCAGCAGCACGCCGTCCGCCCGCGTTAAATGCGCTAATCCCGCAAATGCACCTGCCAGCGCCCCATAACCGTAAACTTGAAATTTTTTCCGTCCGTTTGCATCACCGATAGCTGTGAGCGCCAGACTGAGCCACACCAGACACCACGAACCGATGGCCGCATACGGCGCAAACGTATCAATTGCGCCCCAGAAGCGCGTAAAATACCCGCTGAACAGTGTCAGCAGCCCGGCAGTCCAGGCGTGACGGCGTGTTCCACCCAGGCGCGCGCCCAGCCAGAAACCGGCATAAACCGTTGCCGCGAACATCAGCGCGAACGGCCACTGCGCCGCCGCATAATTCCCCGGCGCGTTCAGCAGCCACATTCCGAAGGCGGCACTTAAGGAAGTCAGTGGCATCCAATACAGATGGGACGGCGCAGGTAAACGCTCCGGCGCGCCAATATACGTCCAGAGATAGGGGTCAGTCAAACCCTGGCCGGAAACCAGCCGGTTGGCCGCGTTCAGATGATAATAAGCGTCGGTAAAATTCGGCGCGACCACCAGCCCGCGCGTGATAATCAACGCGCCGAACACCGCGATTGCCGCAAAAAGCAGTCGTTCCCGGCGGCTGATCGTCATGGTAATGCCTCCGCCCGGACCCGGAAAATTGTCACCGTCTCGGTAGCCAGAACTGCCTCCAGATACTCAGCTTCCGACGGATTCCAAGCCCCGATCTGGCGGGCATAGCCATCATACCAGACATACACCGCGCCACTATCCCGGAGGAACTGCTGCCGCCACTCGTCGCTGGTTGTGGGGTCATAAAACTGCTGCACCCGCGCCACCTTACCGGCAAAATCCGCCGTTTCAATCCAGTGACCGAGATACACCCGCTGCCCGACGGCCGCCACCAACCGTCCGCCGCTGCCCTGCCCGGAGACATCCGCTACCGTCAACACCAGATCATTGCGCCCGGTGGTTTCCCGCTTCATCCAGGCAAACGCTTGCAGTTCATCAGGTTGGTAAAACACAGCTGTGTGAGTACCCGGTTGCGACAGCGCTGCTATATTGACGACCACCAGCCCAATAACCGCCACCGAAGCCACCCCCAGATAAATCAGGGTCGCTAACGGACGCCAGCGCGCCCGCAGCCGGGGTAGCACCGCCCGTGACCAGCCATAAGCGGCCATGACTGCCAGCGGCGTTTGTACGCCTAACAAATAACGCCGCTGAGTCGGGAACGGCGCGTACAGCAGCGCCGCCACCAGTGCCGTCCAAATAATCAGCACCAACCAGCGGTCATCCGCTTTATCCAGCAAAAAGGCCCGCAGCCCCAACGCCATTGGGATAATAAAGGGCAGATACCCCAACAGATAGTATGTCACCGGCGGGGACAGGGTGATATTCTGCGCGGTAAAACTCGCCCAAATCGGATCGCTGTTCAGCGCCACATATTGGTAGCCGACCAATCCGGCGTAAATCCCCAGTGGGATAACCAGACATAACGCTCGCCGGAAAGTCAGCAAATGGCTCGAAAAGACATGATAAGCCGCCAGCAGCACCAGCAGCGGGCCAAATAATAACACCGCATACGGCTGAATGATCGCCTGCGCCGCCAGCGCCAGCGTCAAAACAATCAATTGCTTGGCCGGTACGGACACGATATATCGTGTTCGTACCTTTTTCCCGCTGGAAGGTTTATGCTCATAAACGACATCTCCAACGAAGCCAGACATCTCCCCTCTATCGCGCGCAGCCTCCCCGCCAAGCGATGAGGGAAAGGGGTCGGGGGTGAGGGCCGAGCCTCTTACCCACGCCTCAAACGTCAGCACAATGATGATCTGAACAATCACCGCTGCCGCAAAATGCGGCATCACCAGCGCGCCCAGCAGATTAAAAGCATCGCTCAACCAGAACTCAATCGGCGCGATTTCCGCCGTCATGGCCGGGTCAAACGTCAGCAGCAACCAGCTCCACCCGGCGACAATTGTCCCAAACAACGTTGCCAACCAGCGTTCGCGCGGTTTTTCGAAATAGTGCGCAGCGAACGCCCAGATTGCCAGCACCAGGCCCACTGTCAGCCCGAACCGCGCCAGATGATACACAGCAGGCAGGCTAAATGGCGTCAAATTCGCCAGCGCACCCAGGGCTACATAAAACCCCTGCACCAGTGGCAGACCAGGATGGGCCTCGTGCGAAAACAACAAATGATAGTCCCACTGGCCCCGGCGGCCCTGCCACATCTTCGCCAGGTGGCTGTTATAATCTACCTGCGCCCCATTGGGAATCGCTGCCGCCCCGCTGTACTGCCAGCCTTGTGGCGCGCTCAAACCGCCAACCACATACGGTAATGATGTGAACGCCGCCAGCGCCAGCGTGAACAACCAGACCGAAACCGGAAAGCGTCTCATGTTTTTACGCCTCCCAAAGCAAATTGCCACCAGGCGCGCCGCGTCAGCCACAGCAGCGCCAGCACCCCGAACGGCAGCGGTAAATACAACGTGGGATGTTCAAATTCTCCGGTCACCGTTTGCACAAAATGTATCCAGGGCAGCACCAGCAGCGCCAATATCAGCAGTAAATTCCACCAATTACCGTATCGAACCCGGCTGAGGCGGCTGAACCAGAACACCAGCGGCAGGAAAAAGATGACGTAATGCGGCGTGGCGGTGCGCGGCGCGATCAGGTGGGTGATGGTCAACGTCAGCGCCGCTGCCCATAAAAACCGTTCTGGGTGCTGGGCAATCAAAACACCATACCAATTCCACAGCATCAGCCCAACCAACACCGCCATCACGATGTATTCAGCCGCGTTCCTCAGCCCCAGATAATATTGCACGATAATCCACACGGGCGAACCCAGCGCCGTATATTGCGGATACAACGCCAGTTGCCCCAGCCAATCACCCAACCAGGATGGCTGCATCAGGAACGAAACCAGCATCAAGCCGCCAAATACAGCAGCAAATGTTATGACAAACCGCCAGCGGCGCGTCCGCAGTCCCCACAGCAGCAGCAACGGCACAATCAAAAAGCCCATCTGCGGCTTAATCGTTGACAGCGCCAAAGCAACTCCAGCCAAAGTGTCGAGAATTCTCAATGACTGATTTAGGTCTTTCTTATGAGGCGTTTGCCCCCTCTCCATCGCAATGGAGAGGGGCGAGCCGAATGGGGACGAACGTCCCCTGAGCGCGAGTGGGGGTGAGGTTCTGGTTTTAGTCAGCGCCCAGATGGTTAGAATCTCCAGGAACGCCACCAGCACCCCCGGTTGCCCCAAAATAAGGCCGCGCGCCGAAAAATAAAACGCCAGCGACCACAACAGCAGCAGCCCTAACAGCCAGGGTTTGGGCTTCCAGCGGAACAAGTCCAGCAGCAAAAACAACGACGCCACCAGACACACTTCCAGCAGCGCCATCCACACTGCCGACGCCCAGCTATAGGGCAGATAGACCAGCGGCCAGACCAGAAAAACCGTATACATCGGATAGGCAAAATAGCCAGGGTCTTCATCCGGCGCGGCGCGGCGGCCATAAATGCGCGCTTGAATCTGCAAACTGGCCTCGTCACCGTAGGGATTCAGCCCATCTACCCAGTAAGCGCGTGCGCCTTCCCAGCGCGACATAAAATCATTCAGGCCGGGATAGGGCTTGGTGAAAAAGTTATGGGTAATAATCACCACAACGGCTAACAAAACTGCCATAACCAGCAGCACTAGCAGCGTTTGTGCCCGACGCTGTGCCATCAGCCCCCCTCGTACCGGATGACCACCAAATCGTTAAAATGCCAGCGTCCCGTTTCCGTATAATGGTCGTTCAACCAAGTCAATGCCTCACGCAGTTCGGGCCGGTGGGCCTTCTCATACTCGCGTTCGGCAAAATCAAACATCACCCACCACACCCGCGCGGCCTGTCCCGCTGCCGCTGCGACTGATTCATCAGCCAACAGCCCTAAAACTTCCTGGGTCGGCAACGCCAGGGTATCCTCACCGCTGCCGGGTAAATCGCGGAGATAGTGCTGCGACAAGTCCCGATCATAATACACCGTTGGCAGTGCCGAAAGTTTGCTCAGGTGAATAACCACATCACCCGCCTGCCAATCCTGCCGAATCTGGGCCGCCGCTGGCTGGAATGGTGAGTTCGGGAATGTGGCCCAGGTATAGTGGTTATACAACCCCAGACCTGCCAGCGCCAGCACCACTAGGCCAATCAAAATTCGAATCGGTTGCGGTGCGCGACTGCGAGTGAACAGCCAGCCCAACGCCAAATAAAATAGCAGCGCGGACGGCAGCAGTGCCCGAATGAGATACACCGGCTGAATTTGTGACACCACCCACATCAGCAGCGGTGGGAAAAGCGCCAACCAGAAAACCAACCGCAGCGACTTCTGATCGGCGGGCAGTCGCCGCCGGTCTATCAAGGCCTGTACCAGCAGCAACAAAAAAACAAAAACGGAACCGATTAAAACCAGCCATTTGCCGGGCACGGAGATTTCCAGAAATCCGACCAGGAACGAACGCACCGTTAGCAGCATTTCGGCTATCCCCGGTTTTTCTAGCCAGTAATACGAACTGACTTTCCCAAACTGACTGGGCAGATTCACCAACCAGGGCAGATAGACGATGACCGCGACGAGGGTTCCGAACGCCATTATACGGAAACGGGACGCTGGCATTTTAACGATTTGGTGGTCATCCGGTACGAGGGGGGCTGATGGCACAGC